>JBDKFM010000041.1:0-14461 GCA_039798685.1 Candidatus Parcubacteria bacterium
GTATATGTGGGATTGGGAGGGGAAACTTGTTGATGAGTCGGTCATGGAGAGGATTTTGAGTGAGCATTTTGCATATTTCAAAGATATGCAGTTGGGGCGGGATAAGTTTTTGACATTTCGTCTTCCGAATCCAGTCGTTGAAACTGAGTTTCGGCTCGGGCGGACATTTATGGGACTGCTCTCTGCAGCGACGATGGCGAAGCAGGTAGATCTGCATAGTCCACCACTTTTTGAGGTCATACTACCTATGACCAAAAGTTCTGAGTTGATGCTCGATGTGCAGGAGGCATTTACTGAAATCGCCAACCTCAAACATTTTCTTTTTCGATTTGATAATGAGAGTCTGAAGTATGTACATCTGATCCCGCTTTTTGAGGACGTGCAGACGATCGCGAATTCGGATGAGATACTCCGTGATTATCTGAAGAAACATCTCAAGCGTTTTGGGGAATATCCAGAATATTTGCGCCCATTTTTGGCGAGGTCGGATCCTGCACTGAATGCAGGTATCGTTCCGACTGTGCTTGCGATAAAGATAGCACTTTCACGGTACAAATCTGTACAAAAAGAGACGGGTGTGAAGTTGTTTCCTATTCTTGGATGCGCTTCGTTGCCGTTTCGCGGAGGACTGACACCGCATACCGTCGATGCATTTGCGAAGGAGTATCAAGGCATACGAACTGCGGTTATTCAGAGTGCATTTCGATATGACTATGAGAAAGACGAAGTCATAGGTGCAATTGCCAAGCTCGAGAAGCTGCTACCAAAAGGTCAGGCAATGACGATTTCGAAAACAGATGAGGAGAAACTTTTAGCGATCAGTGAGGATTTTATCAGTGCATATGCAGGGACAATAGAGAGTATCGCTGAGACGATAAACAGTATCGCGCGTTCCATGCCAAAACGCCGGGAGCGTGTACAGCATATTGGACTTTTCGGGTATTCACGAGGAATCGGAAAAGTGAAATTACCCCGGGCAATTTCATTTACCGGAGCGTTGTATTCAATCGGTGTACCACCTGAGCTGATCGGTACGGGACGGGGGATTACTGTTGCGCAAAAGAAAAGTATGATGCCACTTATCGAGCAGGTGTATACATTGCTCCCTGAGGATCTTGAGCGGGCGGGGAGGTTTCTCAATAAAGAGAATCTTTTGAAACTCGCAAAAGAAAATGACGGATGGAAAGGTGTCGCTTCCGATATCGACGCGATTGAGTCATATCTGAAAAAACCTCTTGGTCCGAAAACGGAAGCTGAGAAACAACACCTAAAAGTGACGGAGAAAATTTATAAAAAAATGATCAAGGGGGAGCAAATTACAAAACTGATCGAAGAGGGTGCACGTCTTCGTAAAAGCCTTGGATAAATTGGATTGTTACTGCTGTGGCGTGTATGAGTGAATCGCGAGTGCCCGTGCGCGATCAAGCATGAATGAAATTTCCCACTCATCTATCATTAGATCCCATTTCTTGTCTTCGTCCTCTCTTCTGAATTTTTGTAACCGTCCCTCTATAGTCTGAGCGAGTGCGAAATCTCCAATGTCGAGTGCTGCCTCATGAAGATCATCCAATTCACCGGGATTTTGTGCTCTTGCAGTTGCAGTAAGTAGGAGCGCAGAGCTGTTTATACTGGACGCAGTCATGTCGCGGGCAATATGTGCAAATGCATCTGCTCCAACACGTGAGTAAGATGCTTCTGCCAGCGCAATTGCTCGTGTAAAGTGCTGTTCAGGATCCAGTCCAGCAATTGCAGCGATTCTTCCGATACGTGAGTGGAGTATTGATTGAAGAGCAGGAATTCTCCATGGAGACTCGTGATCTTCGAGTAGGGGGATTCTTTCGAGTGACTCACTGAGCGCATGATCGATATTTTTTCCAAATCTGGCTTGTTCGAGTGCAGTTTTTAAATGCATATTAATGAGTAATCCCTGCAAACCATTTTTGCTTGCTAATGCAAGTCCCTCATCTTTGTGCCCTGCATCAAACATCCAGAGCGCGAGTTGCGCATTTGCCCGGAGTTGATTTTTTTGAGTGTATCGTGGTTCACGGAGCTGTATTCTCTGAATATATGCTGCTGCTTCATCGAATCTCCCGAGAGATGCGAGGATGTTGCTTAGAGTTCCGAAATGATAGGTGCTATCTCCAGTAAGACCTTCTGCGTCTTCAATTGATTTTTTCAGCCATACCCCCGGATCTCTGCCGATTTCAAGCAGAACTGCTGCCATTTGCGTCGAATCAGAAACTTTTTCAGAGAGAGTAAATGCCCTCGGTTCGTGGGTAGTTGTGAGGTCGACAGCCATCTCAATAAACGGATCAGGATCTCCTCCCGCTTTTGTGATAAATGGAATCATGTCACGAACCGGCCATGGGTCTCTGGAAGCTTTTTCTGATGCTACTTGAGCTCTGGAGAGTGCTGCGTCGAAATTTCCTGCAATTGCTTCGACTTTGGCTGCGTGATACCAGTAGGTCGATAAGCCGGAATCATGGAAAATTCTCTCTTTCGGTAAAAATCCAAGCGCAGTGTTTATCATCCGTGAAGGATCTTCATCCAGACTGGCTGTGACTTCTGCAGCTTCAAGTAGGTTGCGGGTTTTGATTCTTGAATCCGGTGAAAGTCCTTGTTCAGGAGTATGAGCATGGATGAGTTGTTCTGTGATGCCAAGCAGATCCAGTGCCTCAGTTCTATCCGCATTTCCTTGTGAGATTTCAATAACTGGTGGTATAGGGTCTATTGTCGGATAGGCATCAAATCCCTTCGTGAGACGAAGTCTTTGTTGGGGCAGGCTTGCAAGTTCAGGACTGCTCGCCATAATATGTGTGGATTATATGCCTTTATTTCTGTGTTTGCAACGACTACCAAAAAATTTAGAATGCGTGTTCTTTGGCGACTCCAGGTTTTAATACTTTGAATGAAAGATACAGACAGATTAGCATGATTGCAGCGCCCGCGAGAAACGGATAGGGTACAGCGATCGTCGCGATTGCACCTCCTGCGATCGGACCGAAGATCTGCCCCAAACTCATATATGACGCATTAATTCCCTGAATTGATCCTTGTGACTTCGCATCCGTTTCATTTGAGAGAATTGTCTGTGTGAGCGGTTGGATGAGGGAGTTTGCGAGACCGAGGAGCACTGAGAGAATTGCAAATGAGAAAAGAGACCTTGAAAAAAAGATACCAAAGAAAATCAGTGCGACAGCGAGAAATGCGAAAGAAAACGGTTTCTTCAGACCGAATCGTTTGGTCACTTTCGGTATTAAAAATAACTGCGTGATGAGTCCTATGACACCGAACATTGTAAAGAGGAGTGACACTTCCATCTCAGAGAGATGGAGCACTTTTACAGAAAATGGTTGGTAACCATAGAGAATTGCGCAGGAAAATGCGAGAAAATAGAAAAAGGAAATAAGCAGCGTGACTCCTATGCTTTTATCAAAAAGTGCGTGGTAGAGTTTGGCGAAATCGAAGAGTTTGCCTTTTTTCACCTCACCTATATGCTTGTTTGTCTCCGGGAGAAAGAGTGCGGTGATGATGACAGCAATTGTTGAGATGACGCCTGCGATAATAAAGGGAAGTGCTGCTGAGATGCCGACCGTAAATGCAGAGATCGCAGGTCCGAACACAAATCCAAATCCAAACGATGCACCGATGATGCCAAATCCTTTTGCTCGGTCCTTCTCAGTCGTGGTATCTGAGATGACAGCTGCTGCAACGGGGATATTTCCGGCTGTGATACCGTCTAGTGCCCGTGCGATAAAAAGAAAAATGGCAGTTGGTGCAAATGCTGTCATGAAAAATGAAAGTGCAGTACCGGCAATGGAAATGACGAGTAGGGGTTTGCGTCCGTACTTGTCTGACATGCGTCCTATAAATGGCGTTGAGAGAAACTGGCAGATTGCAAAGATAGCAAAAAGAAGTCCGTTTTGAAAATCAGAGAGACCGAAACGAATTGAGTACGAATAAAGAACGGGGATTATGATACCGTAACCTAATGCGTTGACGATAGCGATGAGTGCGATGATAAGGAGATTGCGGTTTTTAAACATCGAATGAATAGTATAACAAGAAATATATGGATTTTGTTTAGTGAGTGATGATGAGAGTTTTTAACTTTTATTTTTGACGAGGTAAACGTGAATCTGGGCTTCATCTTCATAGCCGTCTCCGTTAAAAATAGGTGTACGTCTGATCTGTACGCGTGCATCTGGTGCAATTTCTTTGCAGAGTTCCCGCACTTTTTCGATGTCATAATAAAAAAGATGCCGTGCGGGTGCGACGTCTTCGGTCGTTAGGAGGTTAAACGCCAGTCCTTTTTTTGCCATCTTCCACATGCGATGCACCATATTTTTGAGAAAGTCATAGTTGTTGATACTTTTCAGTTTGATACTCATGCCTCCTGAGCAGAGGACGAAATCGTATGTACCTAGCGCTCTGTCAGTAAGGATATCCGTGAGGAGAAATTTTTCACCTTTGTATTTTCGTTTGGCTATTCTGAGTGCAGGTTTGTAGATATCAACGCCTGTATAGTCTTTGATATGTGCGCCTCTAAGAGTAGGGATGATATCACCGGTTCCACAGCCCACATCGAGGATTGTCGCGCCACGTAACGTAGTGCCTGACTTCTCAGCAATTTTCAAAATATGCCTGAAATTATAGGCTTTGTCCTCTTTTGCCCAGCCGTCTATGATACCAACTCTATAATAGTCATTGTAGACGTAGGCATTTTCGTGGAGAACTTTCTTGCTTGAATAATCTCGGCTCATAGTAAACGATAAGTATAGCGAATTTTGAGGCTTTTGTATAGAGCGTAGGGGGGGTGAGGGAACTATTTAAGGCAGGAGGTTGTACCCTTTTTCGCACTCCGTCGAGGCTGGATCAGCCTCATTGGAGCTTGCGAAGAGAGAAATTATATCCTATAATATATAGTATGCAAGAGATATTCGGATCCGTGCCTGTGCAGGTTGAGACGCATAGTCTTCCAGGAGCTGAGTCGTTGCGTGTAAGCAAACCTGATCTCTGGCGCTCAATGGGCGATGAATATGCCACACTTTTTGCCGGAAATACTGATTTCTCCTATGCCTCAGAATCTTCGTATTGGTACATGCTTTTCCGTGGATTCAATGGTGAGATGCGCTCACTCGTATCGGTGGTCGAGCCTCGGTATAGCGCTGATACGCTCACGAAAATTGCAGGTCATCTGCGACAGAATCTTGGTGTCACGCATGCGGGGTATTTTCTTCGTGAGACGGTCGTCCGGGCGATGGAAACAAGGAATATAGGAAAAAAACTCGCGGAAGTATTTGAGGATCCGCTCGCATCCCGTATACATATGGCAATGAACAGATCTGATCTTGCAGCGAAGTATTGTAGTGTTCAGAGAGGAATTACTATTGAAAGAGTTGTTGAGAGAGAAGCGCTTGAGGAGGCAGTTGCACTTAGTGAGTTAGGAGAGAACGGGGAGAGTATGTTTAGAGGAATCAGAAAAGACTTCGGTCAGGTCGAGACGATTGGTGTATATCTTATGCGGGATGAAGAAGGAAAACCTTTGAGTACTACAACACTTGTGCGGAATCATGAGATAGCAAGTGTCTGGAATATGGCGACACATCCTGATGAAAGAAGTAAGGGTCACGGAGGACGCCTGCTTCGAATTGCACTCCAGCAGCCGGATTTTCGCAACGCATCTGTTGTGCATCTCCTTGCCATGCCGAAGGCAGTATCATTTTACGAACGTCAAGGATTTACTCAGACTGAGAGGGCAGTCTACGTCGGATAATTATGGGAAGAATATTTACATGGGATGAGATACAGACAAATCAGGTCCCGACACTTGAGGGTATCACTTTAGCGAAGCGCGACGTTCTCAGTTGGGGTGAGGAAATGATAGGAACAGGCGCGATTCTCGGTGCGAGACTTGTTGGGTCATCCGTTCGAAATCCACACAGGAGAGGTGATGTTGATGTACTTTTAAGTGCAACGCTTCCAATTCCTCACGAGGCGATTTCATCAACTGAAGAATTAAGAAAAAAGGTTATGTCTTCACATGGAGTAGTTCTTGATCACCGTTTTTGGGAGGATGAAGTTGCTTCGAAAAGTTGCACTCCGAGAATCTCATACCTCATGCTTTCGTCAGAGCCAATACAGGATACACTTCGTGGAGAAGATCCGCTCCGAAATGAGGTGAAGGCAGATACGACTGTTGCATCTGAGTTAGCATCGTTTGCACTATTACATCGGAATTATTTTGGAAAATCGCTTCCGTATCAGAATCATCGACGTGAGACAAATCTTCTTCACTCTTCGCTTGACGCGGTGAAAAAATTTGGTGTCATGCTCATGGCAGCAAAGGGAGAAGGGGCAGGAGCGATAAAACCTACAGGATTTTCTTATCTGAAATCGGTGCTTCCAGATGCAGTTGCTGAATCAGTCGTGAGAGTAGAGGAGCTTGACCGAGGTTATGATGCTATTTTGGATGCAGCAATAGGTGGAGGAATCGGAGAAGAAGAGTATGTACAGTATGTGCGGAGCGCTGAATCTTCATCAAAACGATATACCCTTGATGTGTTTACATACTTTGTGAAACCCGGAAATCTAGAGGCTGTCATGGAGAATCCCACAGGTTTTACTGAAGGACAGAGAGGATCTTCTCCGATGGAGAGGCGTTAAAAATATATGGGAAGAATATTTACATGGGGAGAGATTGTTGATAAAAAGATTCCGAGTGTTGAAAGTTTTGTTGATGCAAAATCATCTGCGCTTTCTATGATGAGCGGGATGATTGAGACTGGAGTACTCCGTGGTGCCAGGATTACTGGATCAGTTGCTGAGGGAATGCAGACTATCCGGAGTGATATTGATTGTCTTGTTGCGCCTGTTGACGGGAGAGAGTCTCTCGCACGTGATCAGATGAGAGAGTTGAGTCGGGAAATTACAGATGCATACCATATAGACTTTGCCTACTCGCCATATTTTTTCGACGGACGTGAGATGCTCTCTGAAATTACCACAATATTGAAGGGAAGATATCCTCTTGTGGGAAATCTCATAGGAGAAGATCCTCTTGAGATACTACCTAGAAAAAAAGCTGACCCCCGAGCAATTGTTGTCGATGAGTTGTGTGCCGGTCTCATGGGATTTTCTGAGTCAGCTTTTTATCCTGATGATGCGAGAGAGCGGAATATACCGTTGCAGTTTGCGCTTGAGTCGGCAGGGCAGATTGCGCGTGCAGTGCAGGTCCTTCGTGCAAGTAATGAGGGAGTGTCATACCGTAAGGATGATGCACTTTCCTCACTCGTTTGTGCATTTGGTGAAATAGGGATTTCAGTTGAGTATCTCAAGCGACTTATGGATACTGATGCTGCATATAATCTGCTCCTTACAGAGGCGATATCAGGAAGGGTTGAACAAACAGAGTACGAATCGTTTCTCAGACGGGAGACAGATAGGTCTCAGGATGCAGCATTTAGAGTGCATAGTGCGACACTTCGGGGACTGGATGCGCTTATCAATTTACCGCTTATTGGTGAGGGGCAGAGATTAACTCCATTTGAAAGACGTTGAGTGTGGGAGATTTAGTTTTTTAATTTAAAAACCATCAAAAAAGACCGGGTCAAATGTCTTGTATCGCTTCAGGGGATTAGGGTTTGATTCATTAAGTATGATCACATTATCCATGTTCCTGTCAATTGAATAGAGACGACCGTTTTGGGCAGTTGGCACAGGGATATTTCTGAATATTTCCTCCAGACTTGTTATATATTCGTCGAAAAGTCGCGTATCTGACAACAGATCAATTTTTCTTCCTTCAAGCCATTCTGTCACGATCACATTTCCTGAAGCGAGAATTGGCTCAGCCGTCAACACTCCAGCAATCTGAAGTTTCCGGAAGATCCGGAACATCTCGATTCCTGAACCGCCATCCACGATACCGCCACGTAGATTTTTGACTGCAACGCTTCTCGATCCTTCCGGTAGGGTTATTGTTTTTTTTAAAACTGCTCTACTTTGATTGCCGTGTCGAATATTTCGGAATGGATGATATTCAGGAGCATTATCTATAAAGCTGAGGAAAAAAGGATTCGCTTTCGCAAGTTCTATCCCTGTGGGACTAATAATTGCCCGTGTGACGGTGTTGCCGTTTTCGGATGTATAGTGCAGCCTGAGATCTCCGTGAGAAGTTGTTTCTCTCTTGCATACATTCAGCAGTGTACCAGTTGCAAGTAACGGATCGACACCTCTCATTGAGGGATACTCATGAAGACTAGGGCGTACGATTTCAGACATAGAAAATATGGGGCAGGGGATGAATTTAGTAGATTTCGAATTTCTCAAGAAGTTTTCGGTTTCCCTCAACCTGATAGGAGAGTAATTCGTTATATAGACCTTTTTTGTTTGCGAGTTCCTGAGGTGTTCCTGATTCTGTGATTTTACCATTTTCGACAACCAGGATTTTATTTGCATTTTGGATGGTTGAGAATCTATGGGCAATAACGATCACGAGTTTGTTTTTCATCAGGTTTTCGAGTGCGACCTGCACTTCTTTTTCTGATTTTGCATCAAGACTCGATGTTGCTTCATCCATGATTAGGATCGGTGCGTTTTTGAGAATCGCTCGTGCGATCTGGATGCGCTGTTTCTGTCCGCCTGAGAGTCTCACGCCCCGTTCTCCGACTTCACTATCCAGACCTTTTGGTAACTTCATGACGAAATCATATGCATTGGCGAGTTTGAGTGCATTTATGATTTCTTTTTCTGTGGCACTTGGTTTGCCGTAGGCAATATTTTCCCTTACTGTTGTCGAAAAGAGTTCGTTTTCCTGGAAGACGAGCGAGATATTGTTGCGGATAGTTGCGTGATCAAGATCTTTGTAATTTTTACCTTTAAGTAATACTTCACCGTTGGTCGGGTCATAGAATTTCAGGATGAGATTGATGATGGTGGACTTTCCGGCACCGCTGTGGCCGACAAGTGCTGCCATTTCTTTGGGTTGTAGCAGAAATGATACACCGTCAAGTACGACTCCTGAGGTTTCGTACTTTTAAATTCGATTGAAGGATTTTCGATCAGTTTGGTCTCGGCTTTCTTCTTGTAGTTTTCTGTGGATTTAAGATTGAGGATCTCAAAATATTCTTTTGATCCTGCTTCTGCCATCTGAATTTGTGTCAGGATAAACGACATTGCAAAAAGGGGAAGTCTGGCCTGATTAAAAAGTTGGAGGATGAGTACCATCTCACCGATTGTGAGGAGTCCCTGAAACGTGTTGTAGAAGACGAGGATACTGATGGCAAAAAGAATAATGTTCAGTGAAAGTCCTCTGAGAAAATCGAATTTGTGATAGGTGGTACTTTGTTCTCTGTAGATGGCATTACTTTTGTCGAGATTTCCTTCGACGAATCCAAATTCTTTGAGTTCACTGGTAAAACTCCTGACGAGACTCATGTTGACGATCACTTCCTGCATGCGGCCGCGCATTTTGTCTTCGATCTGATTTTTTAGTACTTCGCGCTCACCCCATTTTTTGGTTGAGTAATAAGAGAGAACGAGATAGATCGGGAAAAGGATAAACGTAAAGAATGCAATCGGGAGATTGTAGTAGGCGAGTATGCCTATGATAAAAATCGCTTGTAAAAAAGTTGGCAACATAAAATTTGTTGCCATATTGAGAAAACCCAATATGCTGGTGATTCCGCGGTTGAGCTGGTTGAGAATTTTCCCTGAGACCTCTGAGTCAAAATATGCCTGAGGAAGCGTGAGAACTTTGTCATAAAATTTCTCAGTGAGGAATTTGCGCAGACGTCCTGAGAAATGATCACCGATTCTGTTGCTGAGTGTTGTCAATGCGAGACTTGCGAGGTTGGCGGCAAATGAGAGGACGATAAGTAGGATCAAATCCTGCATGTTGCCACCCTTACTTTGTATTCGTGCGACGATCTGGTCGACTATCGATTTTGAGAGTACGGGTGCGACGAGTGCGAGTGCTGCAGAGCAGAGGATCAGAACTGCGAGAATGCCGACGAGATGATGCAGGGGTTTTGAGATTTTTATGATATTGATAATATTTTTCATTGCTCATATTATAGCGTAAAATAGTATGCGTATGCAGAGTGAGATACGAAGTCCTCTTCTTTCAATCCCCGGGGTCGGGAAATCGATAGTCCAGGATCTGCGTCTTCTTGGCATCATGCGGGTCGAAGATCTCAAGGGAAATAATCCTGAGAAGATGTATGCGAAGCTTTGTGCACTCAGAAAATCACATGTTGATCGTTGTATGCTGTATGTGTTTCGCTGTGCTGTCTATTTTGCCTCTCATGTAACGCATGATCCTGAACTTCTCAAATGGTGGAATTGGAAAGACAAAACGGTGAGGTAATTTTTTCTCTCTTGATTTTGCCCGTAGATCCGATATTATCTTTCAGTGCAATTATTTTCTCTTTACGCGAGAGGTACGTACTTTGTAAAGGACTTCTGGCCATATCTTGTGATCGATGCTACGTGCATACTCCTTCTGGTATTCGGAAGTTTTTATATTTTTAAGTCGCACACTTCTGAGACAAAAAAGAAAATTCTTCTTCTACTTCTGACGTGTGTGTGTTTTTTTGTATTTATATTCAGTGGTTTTGAGGCGTATTTCAGATATAAATATGATGAATCAGACAGTCTTGGATTTCTGAAAATTACCGGACGGTGGCTGGAGCGTCATGTTGTTCCGAATAATTATGGTTTTAGAGATGAGGATTTCAAAGAGGTCAAAGCGAATGGTGTGACCAGAATAGGTATTGTTGGAGATTCGATGGCGTTTGGGTATGGAATTAAAAATGTTGAGGATCGTTTCTCTGAGTTACTCGAGAAAAAACTTCTGGCTTCTGGGAGAAACGTCGAAGTCTATAATCTCGGGAAATCAGGATATGATACCTGGAATGAGATCGAGGAATTTAAGAGAGTGGATCATCTCGATTTTGATATTATCGTCTGGGAATACTTCCTCAATGACGCGCAGCCCCAACAGAGTAGAGGGAAAAAAGTACTTCTCAAAGAGCAGGAACAAAGCAAGCTCGCTCGCGAAATAACAAGTCATTCATATTTCCTCGATTACATTTATTGGCGTCTTGCCGCAAAGTATGAGACGACATTTGCAAAGCTGAGACAGGCAGACGTTGACTCTTACCATGATGAAAAAAATTTCGCGAAGCATAAGAAGCAGGTTAGTACATTTGCGAAACAGCTGAAAAATGATGATAGAAAAGTTGTGGTACTCCTCATTCCGTTTATTAAGTTCCTTCCTGAAAATCCTTTGGCAGATAAATATCCTCAGATTAAGCAGATGTTTGCAGATAATAATCTCCCTGTTATCGACATGTATGAGGATTTGCGGGATAAAAAATCCGAGGATGTACTGGTAAGCAGATTTGACTATCATCCGAACGAAGTGGTGCAGGAGATCATAGCAGACAGACTCTATGCTAAAATAGCACCGCTTGTCCCAAACAAATAATACTATGAAAGTGCTGAAGAAATTTTGGAAAGTATGGATGAGAATTGCCAAGCCTATCGGAAATTTTCAGGCGAGGGTATTGTTTAGTATATTTTATTTTTTCCTTTTTTTCTTCGTCGCAATGCCGCTGCGCCTTTTTGGTGACCCTCTGAAAATTCATGATTTTTCGTTTAGAAAAAGAAGTTCTTTTACGAAGTGGGAACACGAAATTGAGACAGTTGAAGAGGCGAGGAAACCATTTTAATTTTTTATGAAAATTTTAAATTTCAAATTTCAAATTACCAAATAATGTATATACTCGGAATTTCTTGTTTCTATCATGAATCAGCAGCGTGTCTCATCAGAGATGGTGTCGTCATTGCGGCATCAGCTGAGGAGCGGTTTAGTAGAAAAAAGCATGACGCTGGATTCCCAAAAGAAGCAGTCAAGTTTTGCCTGAAACAGGCAGGGATCACTACGAAACAACTCGATCATGTCGTGTTTTATGAAAAACCCTTCTGGAAGTTTCAGCGGATTCTTTTTTCATCATTATCCTCATATCCGTTTGCCTCTCAGCTTTTTGCAAAAGGTATGATCAATTGGTTTACTGAGAAGTTGTGGGTCAGATCGACAATTGCAGAGGAGATGAAGATAGACCGCAAGAAAATTTTGTTTGTGCCACATCATCTCTCACATGCAGCATCTGCGTTTTATCCGTCAGGATTTTCAAAAGCCGCGATACTCACGATGGATGGAGTCGGGGAGTGGACGACAACGGCTCTTGGTGTAGGTGATGATATGATGATACGTATTACTGAAGAGATGCGGTTCCCGCATAGTCTGGGACTTTTGTACTCGGTATTTACTGCATTTCTCGGATTTGAGGTCAACGACGGGGAGTACAAAGTGATGGGTATGGCGCCATACGGGAAACCGATTTATTTGGATAAAGTGAGAAAAATGGTCAAGCAGTTTCCTGACGGATCGTTTCAGATGCGGATGAAGTACTTCTCCTATCATCGTTCTGCAGATACTGCATTTACACAGGAGATGGTGAAGCTTTTTGGAAAACCAAGAGAGAGGGATTTGCATTTTTTTACAAAAAATTCAGGGTACCCGAGTTATTTCGGAGAGAAACCAAACGATTATGAGAAACTCTGTAAAGAAAATCAGCACTATGCAGATATCGCTGCATCGATACAACTGTTTACGGAAGAGACGATTCTTACGTTGCTTAGAACACTTAAACAAAAAACGGGTCTTGAGAATCTTTGCATTGCCGGAGGCGTAGGGCTGAATAGTGTCGCCAATGGAAGAATCCTGAGAGAAGGTCCATTTAAGCATGTGTTCGTCCAGCCGGCAGCAGGAGATGACGGAGGATCACTCGGTGCTGCACTTTATGTGTATCACGCTCTAAGAAAGAAGAAGAGGTCATATCAGATGCAGCATGCATATTTCGGAAAAGGATTCACAAATACCGAGGTGATGTCGTATCTCAAATCCAAAAAAATTCCGTTCATAAAAATGGAAGATGAGAAGTTGTTTCCGTTTCTTGGAGACAAAATGTCCAAAGGAAGTGTGATTGGTTTTTTTCAGGGGAGAGCCGAGTGGGGTCCAAGAGCTCTTGGGAACCGTTCGATTCTCGCTGATCCGAGATCTGCTGGGATGAAGGAGATTGTGAATACGAAAATAAAATTCCGTGAACCGTACCGGCCGTTTGCACCTGTCGTGTTGCAGGAAAAAGCTGCTGAGTATTTTGTCGTTGACGGGATAGATCATGAATCGCTCACGTCATACATGCTTGCAGTATTTCCTGTACGGAAAGAAAAGAAAAAAATTATTCCGGCGGTGACACATGTTGACGGGACAGGACGGTTACAGGTTGTGACGAAAAAGCAAAATCCCAGGTATTACTCACTCATTAAGGCGTTTGGGGATCTGACTGGCGTGTATGTATTGATGAATACTTCGTTTAATCTGAAAGGGGAGCCCGTCGTGAACTCTCCTGAAAATGCGATGAAGACATTCCGCGCGTCAGGACTCGATTATCTCGTGCTTGAGAATTGTGTGATCAAGAAAGATGAGCTAGGGTAATTTTCAATTTTCAGTTTTCAATTTGAAATGAAATCAGCATAATTTGAAAATTCATCTTAAAAATTTCTGATATACTATTTTTATGAAAGGGTTTCTAAGTCGGTTTGGAGAAGCAGGTGAGTTACTTGAGTATCTTTGGAAAGCAAAGATGTGGTTTCTGATTCCTTTTATTGTGATTCTTCTGATCTTCAGTTTTATCCTTATCTTCGCACAGGCGACAGGTGTCGCTCCGTTTATCTATACGCTGATTTAGCTCAGGCGAAGTTGGTGGTATAATCTCATACATTGGAGAGGTCGCATAGTGGCCGAGTGCAGGGGTTTACTAAACCCCCGACCTGCAAGGGTTCGCGAGTTCGAATCTCGCCCTCTCCGCACTTATTTTGCTTTCAATATCGCCTCGCTGATTTTTTCAGCCAGGTCGGGGTGGAAGAGATCGGGGACGATATGATCAGGTGTCGGATCAGGTACCTGGCTCGCCAATGCCTGGACTGCTGCTTCTTTCATCTGATGGGTGATTGTCTGTAAGCGTCCTTTGACGACGGCACGAAAAATCCCCGGAAACGCGAGGACGTTGTTTATTTGATTGGGGAAATCTGATCGTCCTGTTGCGACGACTGCGGCGCCTGCAGATTTGGCGAGATCCGGCATGATCTCAGGAATCGGATTTGCCATCGCGAACACAATCGCTTGATCACTCATACTGGCTACCATTTCTTTTGAGATCGTATCAGGTCCTGAGACGCCGATCAGTACATCTGCACCTTTCACAACATCACCTAAAGATCCTGATTTTCGATGTGCGTTTGAGAGTCCTGCCACGGCTTGTTTGTAGATATTTTGATCATCACGTCCTGAGTAGAGTGCACCTTTGGAATCGACGACGATCAGATCGCCGAC
>JBDKFM010000042.1:0-13718 GCA_039798685.1 Candidatus Parcubacteria bacterium
GATGGGGAAGTCACACCCTCAAAGAATTCTTTATATACCTTTCCCGGTGCGGTAATGAGCTCGGAACCAAGCTCCTCCCCTTCTCTGACATGCTGCGCTGTCCGGGCAGATGCCTCAAGCATCCAAAGTTCAGGACTCATACGTTTTTTAATTTTTATTCCGTTTGCCACGAGATCAATTCCTGCGAGTCCGATATCATCAAGCCTTCCGACAAATGGCGAGATAAACGACGGCCACTGTCCTGGCAACACAGAAAATTGTTTCGACACAATCTGTTCATGGAGACAGATCGCAAATATCTGTTCTTGTGAAAATACGAGGGTGTTGTTGATGATGATATTCTCTTTACGTAGCTCAGTTCGTGCGATGAATCCTTCGTATGTCGTGGGGAGTTTCACAACGATTCGTTCGTGCCATGTCGCAATATCTTTACCTTGTGTAATCATCTCCTCAGCAGTTGTTGATTTGTCTGCATAGACTTCAGCAGACACCGCGCCGGGTACAATGTCGAGAATTTCGAGCACAATTCTTTTCTGGAGCGCGAATGCCTCGTCTTTGGTTATTTTTTTACCGCTCAGTTTTTTTGCGATGAGTGATGGATTTGTCGTTGCACCCCACAGTGAACTCCCCTTCTGTTGTGCAAGTGCTGCGATTTCGCGGTATTCTTCGGGATCACCGCTATCAAGAAGAAATTTCATTGGTTCAGTATACGGGAATGATGCGTTATAAATCAATATGGGGACAGCAGCTTTATAAAATCTAGGTACTGTGATAAACTATAGGTTATATGCTTTTAGAACGGGCTGTTTCGCGTCTTCAGTTACCACTCGCTTCATTTGAAAAATCAGTTTCCGATGCAACCGAGTCATACGGCACGAAGTTTTCTTTTGCTGACTATGAACGCGTGCAAGGGGCATTTTCGGCATTCTCAGATGAGATTAATGACGGATATATGGATGAGATCGTTGCCTATGTGCGGGGAAAAGATGTCATACTTCCTTCATGGGGGCGTTTTATCCTCTCCCCTCTTCTTCTTGGCGGCGGAGTGGTAAAAATCGGATCAATTGGAGCCGAGATAGTTGCGGATCAGCATGCCGGATTTGCACTCGGACATACTGCTGATACTGCAGATGATGCAACGTGGTTTGCCTATACTGGCTTTGCACCTGCCGCACTGCTCAATCACTACGCATTTTCTGACCCTGAGAGTACCATCACCCCTTCGTATTCTGACGAATCTCCTGTGATCACACAGCTTCAGGCAATTAAAGTAAATGACTCAGGATTGCAGGCTCTTAATCAAACGATGCTTCAGAGTTTTTCCTGGCCAAAAGCGAGCGTTTTTCTCATGGGGCTTTTTGCAACCAGTGTGCAGTCTCCATCATTACACGTACTTCCGGCAGAGATAAATATTTACTATCCCGGAAGAGAGCTGCGGTTTCGGAACCGTTATAACTTAACGGCTGAACAGTGTGGATTCCAAAGAGATGAGTTTGGTATGTACACGAAAATTTTATCGGGCGGGAATTCATCGCCACTTGTGTCTGACCAGTAGCTCTACTACAATCAATACGTTATGTACCGCACAGTGCTTCAGACTCTCAGGCTTTTCATCGTTCCGGTAATTCTGCTTTTTCTTTTTATCGTAGGTTACGTGTTTGTCACGAAAATCATAGCTCCACGTTATACGTTCCGTGTCAGCTCCGACACTGTGATAAAAGAACTTCGATCTCTTAGTCGCCTTGAGACCGCATCGTTCACTCTTGAGAAAGTAATCGATGCCGGAACGAACGGCAATCGTTTTCAGGAGCTACTTTTTGGGGACAGGATATTGCTTATCGCGCATGGAGAGGTCATCGCAGGATTTGACTTTGCGACTCTCGGGAAAGAAGATGTCGTCGTCTCAGGAGATTCGTTGAAAATCACTCTCCCGCCTCCCATGATTCTCATTACCAAACTTGATAGTGATCAGACCAGAGTATATGATCGAAAGACGGGGATTCTCTCAAGAGGAGACAAGGATCTAGAGTCCGCTGCGCGTCTTGAAGCTGAAGCGATTATTACGCGGGCAGCGTGTACAGGAGGTATTCTTGAAGAAGCAAGTAAAAATGCCCGACTCCAGTTGACAACTCTTTTTAAATCGGTTGGTTTTACACGTGTGACGATAGTGACTCCCGTTGGCTCCTGTTAGTGCGTTTCTCTCTATGTTGACGTTCAGTGAGTTTGTGTCGTACAATAATTTTGATGGCTGCCCCACTCCCCGAACTAATCGATCAGTTTTTGGAATATCTTGAGGTTGAAAAAAATTGTTCTAAACTCACGATTCGTGATTATAGACACTATCTTGAGGTATTTCTTACCTGGTATTCTAAAACTCATCCACATAAAACTGTCGCTGATCTAAATCTTGATATCGTTCGTAAGTATCGTGTTTTTCTCGCACACCGTACGGATGCCAAGGGTCAGGGTCTGAAAAAGGTGACGCAGAACTATTATGTCATTGCTCTCCGCTCAATGCTCAGATATCTTATAAAAAATGATATTAAAACTCTTGAGCCTTCAAAGATAGATCTCCCGAAGACTGAGAGCAGGAGCCTGAAATTTCTTGAGCGGGAGCAGATCGACAGGCTTGTGACAATGCCTGATACATCCAAAGAAGACGGTGTGCGTGACCGGACCATTCTTGAACTCTTGTTCTCCACAGGTCTTCGCGTGTCAGAGCTGTGTAAGCTGAATCACCCGCAGATTAATATTCAAAGACGGGAGTTTGGTGTTGTTGGGAAAGGTGGCCGTGCCCGTGTCGTGTTCATCTCAGAGCGTGCAGCTGAGTGGCTGGAACGTTATCTTGCACTTCGTAAAGATACATTTAAACCTGTCTTCATAAGGTACTCTGGGAGGGTTGAAGAATATAATGGTGAAAAAATGCGTCTGACTCCGCGAAGTGTGGAGCGGATTGTGAAGAAATACGTCAAGGCTGCCCGCCTCCCTGTTGATGCGACAGTGCATACGCTCCGTCATTCGTTTGCGACGGATCTTCTGACTAACGGTGCTGATCTTCGCTCAGTACAGGAGATGCTCGGGCACAAAAATATCGCAACGACGCAGATTTATACGCATGTGACCAACCGTCAACTTCGGGAAGTGCACAAGAGCTTTCATAGCGGCAATAAGTAAGACGCATTATGCTGCGATCTGTTCGCTATGTGCTCCGCCGCTGTCTTCTTCCTGGTTCTGCGTAGGTCTTTTTAATTCTTCAAGTAACTGTGTCACTTTTTCTGTTGTGAGTGGTGAGTCTGATCCTCCGGTCTGTTCGTGCAGAGCAAGTGCGTTATTGAGACGCATGGTTACCTCTGCTCTTCTCACCTGCGTCATATCGATGAGTTCTTCGCCTATTGTCTTTACTGTTCCGTCAGGCATACGCTGTTGTACAACACGCCGTTGCCAATCCGGACGGGTTTCAAGTGCTCGCATCCGTTTCAAGGCAGCATCTGCCTGTTGTGCGCGTCCTTCATAATAAAATGCGTGTACGCTCACCCAGGCATCTGCATCAGCATATTCGGAGCTGGCTAGCTGTAGTAATGCAGAGAGAGGCGGCCTGGTTTCGTTGAGTGATGCGATGAGTTTTTCAAAGGTGAGATATGAGACTCCGGTATCAGGATGCAGGAGCGCTGATTCCATATCAGGATAGTGATCAAAAATTCTCCGTTGCACCGCGTGAAACATCGCATCGTTTCTTTTTGCTGAATCGACAGCATATCGGTCATGTTCTGCTTCACCAAGAAATTGCATGGCGTCGTATTTTACTGAGAGGACGAGTGTCCGCGCAGGATCCGGTGCAATAGTTCTCACGAAGGGATCAGCTCTTGCAGCTGCCTGAAGAGTCTGAAATCCGTAGGAAGTTGGCAGTAAGAGGGCATTTTCTTTTTTTGAAAGAATGGAGATGATTTCTTGACGTTCCCTGATTCGGTCCTGGCTTAGCGGAAGCAATTCTGCTCCACCGGGAAGTGTCGCCTCGTCGATCAGAGCCCCAGCCGTTTGGTAGTCAACCCGTCTTTCAGGTAATTGCATACGACTTACAATTGGTTTGTGAGTTCTGCTCTTGCTTCCTGTGGCGTCAATGCTTTAAGTGAGAGTGCTGCGATTGCCGGAAGTGTCGCCTGATTCTTTTGTGACTCAGGGGTAAGTCTGTCTTCAGGTGAGAACGTCAACTGTCCGTCGATTTCTCTGGCGTTAAGCTCAAGCACCCATACTCCTCCGAACTGAGGCCGATTTTTCTCGTCACGGAGTGTGATATTGCCAAGCGGAGAATTTTCATATGGACTTCCGAACACATCAGAACCCAGGATGAATCCATCGGTTGAGATATCGTGCACCTCATCGGTATGCGCTACCTCTCGAAGGATATTTGCGTCAGAGTCATCCCGTGGTGTCGACCGCACCCTAAGCGGTGTTTGTGCTATTTTGTAGATTCCTATAACCGGTCTGTCTGTTTCATGATAGAAGCCGCTCGAATCAGCATCAAGCGTGGTCGTCTGATGATTCGGGTTTGCATCGTTGAAGCGATGAATTCTCTCCATCAGTGGATCAGTATTTCCTCCGCTTTGTGACTCAACGATTCTGATCATCTCTGAAAGACTTAGTTTTCTCCCTTCAATTTTCGCGAGGTTTCGATGCTCCAGGTTTGACGCATGATCAGTTGTGGATATTTTCTGACCTTCATTATTTGTGATGACTGCGCCTGCAATACCGCCTGCCGCAGAAGCTGTTATGAGCCCTCCTCCAATGAGTGCTTCTCTCCGGGTGATTCTCTTTTGATTTGATAGACGTTCCATCAATCCCTGGACACTTCTTGACACTCTTTCAATACTCAATTTCTTTGGTTGCGGTAATTGATAGGGTTCTGTTTTTTTTATCTGCGGTACCAGTCCGACATCGCCTATGTGTCTGGCGTCTTTCATTTTGGGAAGTTGAGAAGCTGAATTGGGGGCTTCACTCATTGTATAGTTATAGTGTCTGGTATGAGAGCGATACGGTTATTCTGACAGTGTTTTCTCCTGGAGACACGCGCGTTGGTTCTCCGCCACCCGCACTGTCAGTTAGCTTCATCTCAGCTGCTGCATACGGCATGACAGGGAAATTATTTGATTCTGTGACATTAAGTATTTTTCCAAGTTTGATACCCGCAAGTGCTGCGGTTTCGGAAGCTTTTTTCTTTGCGGATTCGATTGCCTCTTTTCTGGCTTTTTGCTCAAGTTTCTCCTGCTCGTTATCATCAAGAACAAATGTAATTCCGCCAATAGCGTTTGCTCCGGCAGCTGTTGCCAGGTCAAGAGCTTTATTAGCCTGTTCGATCGGCTGGAGTCGTACCTCCATATTTTGTGAGACATTGTAGCCGGTTACAGTCTGACGTCCATTTGAAAAATCATAGTTCGGATTTACGCTGTAATTTGTTGTCTTGATATTTTTTACCTGTACTCCGAGATTTTTTAGATCGTCGGTTATTTTATTTGCAATTTTATTTACTTCTGCTTGCGCCTGTTGCACTGTCGATGCTTCCTTTGTGACGCCGAGTGTGAGGAGTGCAGTGTCTGGGATTGCGGTTGCCTCCCCTTCTCCTGTCACCGTAAAGAGATCTGATTTGTTAGTCGTGACACTGTTTATAGAGAGCGGGAGTGGTCCAAAAATCGAAGTAAAAAGATAGAGCAATGAGAAGACGAAGAGAACTGTGAAGAAAGGTGTTTTTAGAGAGCTGAGGTTCCCCATGTAGGATTATACTACTGGATTGAAATCTTTCTTGTCAACTCGTCTGTCTTGCAAACGGTGAGAAAAATGCAATTTCGGGACTTGTAAGTTTGAGGAGAGGTAATCCTTCATCGGTACATTCAGCGCTTACTGAGCGCATGGCATTGTAAAAAGTCCTTTGTCCAACATTAGAGAGCATCTCAGATATCAAATGCGGAACACCAGAAATAAGTGACAACTCAGCCAGTGACCGCAACTGAGTTTCGCTTGGTTTGAAGCGGGTCGATACTGAGACTACCTCATTCGGTTCAGTACAAGGGACACCACGAAGATATGTGATTGGTTTTTTATATCTTCCGGAGAAATCCATACTTGAAAGTTCCATAATATCCGGTTGATTTCCATGTCCCAGCAGAAAAGAGAAAGATGAAATCCCATCCTGCTCATCAATACCAAACCATTGTATTTGTGCAACCTCATGACCTTCTCTTTTGAAGTCTCCCTTTGAAATGAGCCATCCGTGAACTTCTCTGCTCAGTTCACCTGCGGCACGTATGATATTTTCTCGTGGAGTAAGAAATGCACCTCCCAGATCATTTATTTTACGTATCTCTGTGACAAGTGAATGAAGTTGTCCAGGATTCAGAAGAAGTGTATCCCCTTTTTCTCCAACAATTGTCGATGTATCAATGCAAATTGCAGTTTTTTCAGCTCTGTTCATAATTCTCGCAATTTTACCAGATTTAGCTTCAATATGCGAATACTATAGTACACTTCGCCTAGAAATGTCTGTAAGCATTACTGTGGTATGTGTGGAAGAAATGGTGTACTGATTTACGATTTTCTACCAAGATTTGTGTAATTTGTTAGTTTTTCAAAGTTCAGAACCGTTACTTTACCCCGCTCTACTCTTAGGATTCCTTCATTTTCTAGTCGATGAATTGCGAGAGTAACTGTTTCCCGAAATGCGCCTACAAATTCAGCGATACGCTGATGTGTCAACTCGAGTCCGATCTCTATCTCGTTTCCTTTTCTGACCCCAAATTTTTCGGCACAGTCAGCAAGAAAAATTGCAACTCGTGGTGTCGTACTCGCATAGATGAAACTCTCAAATTTTTTCTCAGTGAGTGCGAGTCTATCCCGGAATGCCTGAAGGAGATCTATCAGGATTTCCGGATCATCTAGTATTCTTTCAAATGCTTCTTTACGGGAGATTGTTTGCACTTTAAGCGCAGTCATTGCTTCAGCAGCGTGCATGGTTCTATCATCTTTAGTGAGAAGCGTGCGGATCCCGAGGAGTTCGCCCGGTCCGAGGAGGTAGCTTGTCGTTTCTCTTCCCTCCTCTGAGAGTCGATATATTTTTATATATCCTTCAAGAATGAGATACAACCGTCCGAGCGGGTCCCCGGTGTTAAATAAAACGGTTCCTTTTTTGACGAACTGCGTCTTCGGTGCCGTCGGATGTGAAAAAAGCGTTGTAAAATCTGCTGGAGACCAGATATGAGCGAGTCGATCTTGTAATTTCTTTTTCTGTCCGTCCATATCGAGACTATACCATAGGATTTTTTTGTCACTATGACAGTTCTCTCCCCGTCGGGTTGTTGTCAGAAATGTCAGAGGCTACAGAATGTAAAACTATTACATCGGTGTTTGCGGATAATTACAGACGTTTTATTGTATAAGATTTATCCGTTTTCGAGGATTGTTCCGCTGCCTTGTTGTACGAGGATTTTTCCATTTTCATACACTGTGTTTCCATGGAGAATAACTTTTTTTACTCTCCCTCTTACGCTCCTGTCATGGAACGGTGACCATCTGCATTTTGTCAGCAGATGTTCGTTTGATATGATCCATTCTTCGTCGGGATCGATTTCAATTTGAGTACTCTTGTCCACAGGAATGCGAAAAATTTTTGCTGGATTTGTATGGCAAAGGCGTATGATCTCATCGATCGTGAGTCTTCCTTTGTGTACTTCAGTGAGGAGCAATGGCAATGTTGTCTCAAGTCCCGGTACTCCGTATGGCGGGTTCTCTGAGTGTTTTTCTGTGAGTAAATGCGGAGCGTGATCCGACTCTATGATATCGATTGCCCCCAGATGCTGCCATAAAAACTCGACCTCTTCTCTGCTCTGCAGTGGCGGTTTCATGAGTCCGAGTGGACCAAGTGTTGCTTCATCTTCTTTTGTTAAGAATAAGTGGTGCGGAGTGACGCCGCAGCTCACTGGCAACCCAGCTTCTTTAGCATCTATCACTTTTTTGAGCTCATATGATGTACTGAGATGACAAAGATGTATTGGGCGCGGGATTTTTTTAAGAACTTCCAGAGCGAGGTCAAATGTTTCATTTTCTGCGTGGAAGAGGATGGGTGAAGTGTTTGGCCAAGCGAGAAAGATTTTTTCTAAAAATGACGGGTCAAGAAGAAAATTTCCGGTCGTCTGGTTGAGGAAAAGCTTCAGTCCTTTCGTTTTTTGGGATGCTTCTCTAAATGTGTCAAGATTATCTCCAAGCGATCCGTAATAGAATCCAATATCACATACTGTGAGTTTTTTTGCACGTGCGATCTTCTCATCAAGTGTGTGTATGCTCATGACCGGAGTTTTGTTGTTGGGCATATCAAGTACTGTGGTGAATCCTCCGGACAATGCAGCCGAGGTGCCGGTAAGAAAGTCTTCTTTTTCTGTCTGTTCAGGGTCACGTAGATGGACGTGGGGGTCAATAAGTCCTGGAAGAAGTAATGTATTCATAGACAATAATTAAGCTCTCGATTCTCCGGACGGACGGTTTCCTTCGACTGTTCTTGTTTCTCTTGTAAGATTAGGGTCGGTATAAATCCGGGCAGTTTTTGTACCTCCGTCGTTTTTGATCTCAACGAGTGTGGGGAGAAACGTGTCATAGTCTTCTCCAAATGCTGTGCTCAATACGCCATCTGGGTAGCGGTTGATAAACGCTGTTGAGTAGTTTCTTCCTTCCTTAAGATACTCTGAGATGAATGAGTGTGCTGCGCCAATTGCGATTCCGATATTTGGTTTCCTCACTCCTTCTGCACTCTTTTGTTGGGCGAAGTAAAGGAGTTTTTCGGCAACCATGGCATTGCGAAAAGCGACAAGGAGATCTTCAGGGTGCATAAACTCTGTCGATCCTAGTGCATTGCGTATCCCTTCTGCCCACGGTTGTCGAAAGAGTTCATCATCGGCGATCGCCGGATATTTCATGAGTGCGGTTCCTCCCCAACCAAGTAGTGCTCCCCCAGCAGTTCTTTTCAACATCTCTCTCCTTGTCATTTTTTCATGATGTTTCCCGCCTGGTGCTGCCATTTCTGCTCCTGCGATTACTGCGCCAATTTCGAGTGCGTGTTGTCCAAGAAAATATGACGCATATCGTTCTTTGGTGAGAGGAATATCTTCGAGTAGCATAGGAATATTATTTTTTTCAAGGTACGGAAAAACGTCCTTATAAAATTTCGTATCTCGAAGTGCGCTTATAGTTATTGTTCCGTCCGGTAAGAGATACTGAAATGCACCAGTCTCAAGAAAGAATCCATCGAGTTTTGTCTCTGCGAGATCTGGTGAGAGCGTTTGGCCTGATCGGCTCCCTTCACCATGAAATCCGTGAAAAAGATGAAAGCGTGCATCCTCAGTCTCGACTGTGTACGAAGTACTTGTGCTGTTCATTTTCGCGAGTCTCAGAGCGACTGATCCGCCAACATATGCCACGACTCCCTTTGCGGCAATTTTTCCTCCTCCCTTTGTCACCTCTCGTCTGTTCAGCATGTTAGAGCGCGTATTCATCCCATGATTTAATCAAGAGATCGTCCATGGATTTTGTTGTGATTGCCTTTACAAACATCTCAGCTTTTTTCAAATCAGTATAGATTGGGATATTGTGGTCAACTGTTGCTCGGCGAAGTATATAGGCGTCATGTATATCCAGATGGGATGCATCAGGATCTGCGATACTTATTGCAACCTCGATTTTTTTCTCCTGAAAATACTCAATGACGTTCGGGGATTTATGGTCATGGATTTTATAGAGCATGGTCACCGGGATGTTATTCTTTTTGAGAAATGAAGCGGTCCCCTTTGTCGCGATGAGCTTTAGACCTTTTTCGTGCAGCATCTTGGCGAGAGGTAAAAATCTTAGTTTATTCTCATCCCCTCCAACGGTGATAAATACTGAGTGTTTCGGGAGTACTCCTCCCACACTGAGTTCGGCTTTAAGAAATGCTTCTTCCAGGTCATCACCGAAACACGCAACTTCACCGGTTGATGCCATCTCGACATCAAGAGCCGGATCAGCACCCGCGAGACGTCCGAATGAGAACTGCGCTGCTTTGACGACGACGAAGTCTTTATTCTGTGTATTGATGATGACTTCTGGTCTTTTTTTGTGGAAAAACGCATCTGTCGCAAGCTGCATCATATCAACTCCTGTGACTTTTGAGATAAATGGAAATGTGCGTGAAGACCGGAGATTTGCTTCTATGACGAGTACATCGTTGTCTTTTGCGAGACATTGTACGTTAAATGGTCCTGTGATGTGGAGTGCTTCTGCAAGTTTTTTTGCGATAATCCTAAGCTTTTTTTCAGTCTCAAGGTAGACTTTTTGAGGAGGAAGGACGATTGTTGCATCGCCCGAATGGACACCTGCGTCCTCGATATGTTCTGAGATAACAACTGCCAACAGCCGTCCTTTTTCAGCAACGCAGTCTACCTCAAGCTCTTTTGCATGTTCGATAAATTTGGAGACGACAACCGGATACTCAAGTGAGATTATCGATGCTTTTTTTACATAAATTTCCAGTTCTTCACGGTTGTGACAGACCTTCATGTTACTTCCTGAGAGCACATATGATGGTCGGATAAGCACTGGATACCCAACCTTTTTGCAAAATGCCTCCGCATCCTGAAGGCTTGTAAATGTGTTCCATGCAGGTTGGCTGATTTTTAGCGTATCGAGAAGTGCGGAGAATTTATTTCTGTCCTCTGCCCTATCGATATTTTTTGGATCAGTACCGAGGATTTTGCAGCCATATGCTTTGAGTGATCCTGCTCTATTGTTTGGTGTTTGCCCACCGACTGAGATGATGATGCCGAACGGATTTTCAAAATCATAGATATCTGTCAGGCGTTCAAATGTCAGCTCTTCAAAATATAATCTGTCTGAGATATCATAGTCAGTTGAGACAGTTTCAGGATTACAGTTCACAACTATTGAGTTTTTGTTATGGCGCTTGAGTGCATTGACAGTGCTGACACATGTCCAGTCAAACTCAACTGATGAGCCGATTCGGTACGGTCCTGAACCGACTACGACAACTGCTTTTTTCTTAAGTGGGGCAACATCAGAGTGATTGCCGTTGTACGTCATGTAAAGATAGTTTGTTTTTGCAGGAAATTCGCCCGCAAGTGTGTCGATTTGGAAAACGCTTGGAAGGACTTTCAGTTTTTTTCTCAGCATGCGAATATCAAGTCCTGTTTTTCCGGTCAGCATCCCGATTCTTTTATCCGAGAATCCGAGCTGCTTTAGCTCAAGTAACTGTTGTTTTGAGAGAAGCTCTGCTTCTCTTGCGTTATGTAACGGAGGTTTTTCCTGTGTACGTTTTGTGACGCGGGTTTTTATACCTAACTGCGTATCATAGAGGGCTTTCACTTCTTTCTCCTTCTCAACTATTGCCTGAATTCTGTAGAGAAACCAGGGATCGATACCGGTAAGTGTATAAATTTCATCAACGCTGAATCCCTGATAAAAAGCGTTGCTTACCTCAAACATTCTGTTGGGAGTTGGTGTTCTGAGTTGTTTTTTCGTTTCTTCTTTGTCATGATTTTTCAACATGCGTTCATTCACTGCTCCTTCAAATTCGAGATCGAGCATGCGGATGGCTTTTTGATATGCTTCTTCAAATGTTCTTCCTATTCCCATCACTTCGCCGACAGATTTCATACTGCTTCCTATCCCCTGCTCTGCCTGTTTGAATTTGTTGATATCCCATCTCGGAATTTTGACAGTGACATAATCGAGTGCAGGTTCGAAACAAAACTGTGTCGTTTTAGTCACTTTATTTTGTAGTTCGGTCAGGTTTTTTCCGAGTGCGAGTTTTGCAGCGACGTATGCCAGAGGATATCCTGTCGCTTTACTCGCAAGAGCTGAGCTTCGTGAGAGGCGCGCATTCAGTTCAATGACATAATACTCAAACGCAGGCACTTCATGTTCATGCGTTGATATTTCTTGTCGCTTTGGATTAGGGTGCAGGGCAAATTGCACGTTACACTCCCCGACAATTTGGAGACTCCTGACAATCCTGATTGCGATACTCCTGAGATGATGATATTCGTAATTAGTCAATGTTTGACTTGGTGCGATGACAACAGATTCACCGGTGTGAATCCCGAGAGGATCCATATTTTCCATATTACACACGGTTACACAGTTGTCGTCTTTATCTCTTACTACCTCATACTCCACCTCTTTGAAATGATGAAGATATTTTTCAACCAATATCTGTGTGACAAATGCGAATGCCTTTTTGCATATTGAGGTGAGTTGTTCTTCGTCTTGTGCAATCCCTGAACCCTGTCCTCCGAGTGCAAATCCGGCACGTATCATGACCGGAAACCCCATCTCTCGGGCGATTTTCATTGCTTCCTGAGAATTCTTTGCGGCTTTGCTTGGCGGAGTTGAGATGCCAAGAGTTCCGAGATGATCAGCGAATTTTTGTCTATCTTCAGATGTGATGACTGCAGCAAGCGGAGATCCTAGCACTGAGACATTGTATTTTTTGAGGGTTCCGTTTTTAAAAAGTGCCATACCGCAGTTGAGTGCTGTTTGTCCTCCAAATGACAAAAGGATGCCGTCAGGCTTTTCTTTCTCGATAATTTTTGTGACAAAATCAGGAGTGACAGGGAGGAAATAAATAGTATCTGCCATCAACTTTGACGTCTGTATGGTCGCAATATTCGGATTCACAAGAACCGTTTTGATTCCCTCTTCTTTGAGTGCTTTTATCGCCTGGCTTCCTGAGTAATCAAACTCACCGGCCTCTCCGATTTTCAGTGCACCGCTACCGAGAACGAGTATTTTTTTATACTGCATATAGTTACTTGGTACTCTTTACTTTTTCTAAAAATGCATCAAAGATCCATTCAGTATCCTGGGGTCCTGGTGTTGCTTCGGGATGAAACTGTACTGACATAAACGGAAGTGTTGTGTGGATGATTCCCTCGTTTGAACCATCGTTCGCGTTTGTAAACCACTGCTTAAATCCTTTCGGGATGTCGCTCACGGCAAATCCGTGATTCTGCGTGGTGATAAAGCAACGTTTTGTCCCTTCTAAAATGCACGGACTATTTTGTCCGCGGTGACCAAATTTTAGTTTTTTTGTGTTACCTCCGGCTGCCAGACAGAGAATCTGATGTCCGAGGCATATTCCCAGAAGCGGGAGTTTCTCAGCGAGAATTTTTTTTGTGATCGCGATAGTTTTTTCTGCCAGTTTTGGATCTCCCGGCCCGTTTGAGACAACGATTCCGTCGATTGTTGCTTTTAGTCCCTGAGCTTTCATTGCGGTGTCGAGTTTTTTGCGTTGTGCGGTATCAAATGGGTCAAAATCCCATGGAACCATGATGACGTGTGCTCCCCTGACACGAAGACAGGTTACCATATTTGTTTTCCCTCCACAGTCAAGATACAGAATGTTTTTTGCTGGTTTTTTGATCAATGATTTTTCAATCGTAATTTTGCGTACTGCAACTTGAGCAACAAGATCGTCTTTGTTCGGATCATAGAAATCGACATCTTTTTCAATGATGACCTTTCCCAGCTGTGATCCTTCATCCCTGAGTTTTTGAGTCAGTGCTCTGGTATCTTTTATTTCCAGCGCAGGTACACCCTCTGCGATCAACCACTCGGAGAGAGATCTTTGTGACAGGAAATGTGAGGGAGTCTGATTGTAATCGCTCACAATTAACCCCGCTACTTTTATA
>JBDKFM010000043.1:0-12883 GCA_039798685.1 Candidatus Parcubacteria bacterium
TCCGCTACCTGCCGGCGTACGACACCGACGCTTCGAACTTCGCCAACGAGCCCTGCGAACTTCTCGACTTCGAGCACGGCTACGGAATGGATCGTCGCACACCTTATCCAACCTTCAACGGGAACCTGGACTGCGAGTCAGTACCAGTCGGTCAATCGCCAGATGGCGACGAGATCGAACTTCCCGACCTGAAGGGCGGAAATGGCGGAAGCGATCCAAAACCGACGAAAGAAGCCGGAAAAACGACCCCCACTCCGGGAACCAGCGAGTTCACAGGCTGTGAAAGCGGCAATCCGGAATGGTACGAGGACAACATCGGCGGCGACGACAACAATGACAAGACGAGCCCTTGGACGGCACCTGATTGGCCGGGCGGCGCATGGACTGCTTCCTTTGAGGAGCAAACTGTGCTGACGTACCCGGACTTCGGCGTACTCCGTGCAGGGGGCACCACTGAAAACCGCACCAATGGCGGCACATTCAGCGGCGACGTCTCGTTCCACTGCGACCCTGCAACTGCAGGAAACTAGCATCTGCTCTGAGCCTGTTTATGCTCCGCAACTGCGGATGACATAAGCCATCGCTTCGTGCGATGATCATAGGCTCGGAATTCGACCTGCGCGCGCATTCGGTTGCCACCTTGGCTCCCGATTGTGCTTCCACCCAATGGAAGGCCGTGTCGAAGCCCGCTAGGGATTTGAGACTACGTTAACCTGCACACGCGGGATGACACGGCCTCCGGGTTTCGGATGGTTTGCTCGCTCACTCTCTGAGCTCAATATCGTGTCGCAAGACAGATGAGCTTTCGGTGCTCTCCAAGCACTTACCAGAGCGAGCTGCCTCACGAAGAGTTGTCTGACAACTAAATAGATACAGCTTTGCTGTATCACCTAAACCTTTGCAGAGATGCCGTCGGCGTCTTTGTCACTGGGATTTCATTGAAGGCTTGCCTTCTCTGAAATACGGAGAGCTCCGTTAAAAGCCACACCCTTCGGGGAATTTCTCGACTCCTATTCAGATGGTCTGATGAGTACTTTGCCACGCGGTGAAGATACGTAGTCCACAAGACTACTCACTCGTCAGATTTGATGATCACAGGATTTGAGACTCCCTTCGCAATAATGCACATGCATTATTTTTCTTTCTGTTGTATACACATCAGCGTATTTGAGGACTTAGTATAGTTTCTTGTGAACTCCCAATTAGCCGGGACACCACGCGAACTACGATCTAGTTTATGCATCACGCTTTTGTGAGAGACTCGGTTGAGTATGGTTTGAAGACTATGTCTTCTTGTCCTCACGGACACAAAACCCACTCGCCTACTTCCTCTCACTCTTTAGCTTTTATCAACGATAATGGCTGGAAAGTGAGACTTGTGACAATTTTCAATTTGAAATTTGAAATTTGGAATTTGGAATTTGGAATTTTCAACGAGCTTTATAGTATGAACAAACAAATCATAAAAGAATTTAATAATCCGGATACTCTCCTGGTAGTCACGCTGTACCCAAAACAGGGCGAGCTGTACTCTGAAGGAACTAGTGGCGTGGCAATGTACACCAAAAACATTCTTACGCGCATGAAACGACGCGTCGTGGTGTTTGCCAATATCTATGACAAATCACGTACCTATACCGAAGGAAATGCACTCATTTTACGTTGTTTTGACAGAGCATCTCTGTTTATGTGGGTAAAAATTTTCAACGAATTGCAAACGTTTAAAAAAGCCAGGACAGTCCTCGTGCAGTTTGACTTTGCGATCTACGGATCACTCCTCAACACACTTTTTCTGCTTCCGTTTCTGCTCATCCTTCGTCTGAAAGGATACAAAATAAGTGTCGTCAATCATCACGTAGTCATTGATATCAACAAACTCGCAGGTCACGTCGGACTGACAGATAAAATCAGCGACAAAATGAAGGCGATGCTCATGAATACTGTCTTCCATATTTTCTACCGGGTCTTAGGGTTTCTTACTCATGAAGTAATCGTCCTGGAAGAAACATTAAAAACAGCGCTCTCATCACTTATCCCTGTAGCGAAGATCACCACAACTCCTATCGGTGTTGATACTCAGCTCAAAGGAATTGAGAAAGTAAAAGCGAGACAAAAACTCGAAATTCCGGCAAATGCAAAAGTCATCCTCTTCTTCGGTTTCATCAACTGGTTTAAAGGGGCAGATTTTTTTACAAAAACGTTTGCAGATCAGCCGACGCTACTGAATAAACCCCTTCGGGCGATCATCGCTGGCGGCATAAGTCCTACGCAAAAAGACAAGCTGCATTATCAAAAATATTACAGCGACGTAGTCCAGTCAGCAAAGGGATCCAAATCGACGCACATTACTGGCTATGTTCCTCAGAAAGATATTGCACTCTACTTCTCAGCTGCTGACCTCGTTGTGCTTCCTTACCGTCATTTCATGACAGCATCAGGTGTGCTCTCGCTTGTCTTCTCATATAAAAAACCGTTTATCATCTCAGAGCAGCTCTCAGAAATGTTCACAAGTGAAGATATTAACCAAAGCCTGGCAAAAGCAGGACTCCTTCGTAAGGATTTTGTCTTTCAACTCACCCCCAACTCATGTAAAAGAATCGCTGAGAAAGTACTGCATAACGGCATCAAAAAGAAGATGGAGAAATTCTCAACGCTCATGCAGGATCACAGAAGCTATGAACAGACTGCACTGCTCTATGATCAAAAAAATCTTGAAAAAATAACTATAAATACAGCGGTCTTTCAACCAAAAGTAGAGACTGCACTTGCAGAGGCATAAACTATGAAAACAAATCTTCTTTACAAAATATTCTTTACAGTTATTGCCGTCATGGCAATTGTCATACTGTATTTTATCCCTATGGAATTAGGCGGAGATATCGTCGAGTACCATGGCATGACTGATTCCCTCATTAAGAGCAGGACACTTAGACTTACTGATACGGCAGCGTATAATATCGCGACATATCTCAGCCCTGGATATCTGAACGATCCGGGATACTACATAAATGGCGTTGACGGAGATCGGTATCCAGTCCATTTCTTCCTATACTCATTTCTGGCCGTTCCTGTACGCTTAGCGCTTCATTTTCTCCACATCAATGAGCTCTTCACACTACGGCTGACTAACCTGATCCTACTCACTGGCGGATTATTCTTTCTCATGAAAAAATTTCTCAACACAGATGCACAGCGTATCGCACTCCTTCTACTGGTCTTCACATCACCGATTGTCTCATTTATTATCTGGCCGGGACCTGATATCTATTTCTTACTTCTCCTTCTGATTGGTCTTTTTTACTTCTTCAGAGGATCGGTTCTGAAAGCTATGTGCGCAGTTGCGCTTGCTTCCTGGCACAGCCAGCCTCTTCTTATAGTCGTCCTTGCAATGACAGGGTATTATCTCTTTGACAGTATCCGTCTCCAGAAAACGATAACGGGTCAGTCTATTACTATCCTTCTTCGACCCTTCATGTACGCTGCAGGAGTGCTCGCGCTCACATCGCTCCCCTATCTTTACAATCTCTATATCTTTAATACATTTTCTCCATGGACACTGCTTGGGGATGGTTGGACTGTGATAAATGGATTCGGCATACACAATGCGAGTCTAAAAAAACTTCTCGAAATGTTTTTTGATCTCGATGTCGGTCTTCTCTGGTACGCACCTCTTACGGTAATTCTGGGCAGTATCGTCATCGCATCCAGGATCAAAGAGAAAAAAACACTCCTTCTCACTCTTACCATGCTTCTCACATGCTTTTTTTATCAGACAAATCCCGCATGGCATTACGGCACAGCCGGCTACGGCCCTTCAAAACATGTCGTGTTTCTTCTCCCATTTTTTCTCTACTTTGCGTTACAGTACAAAAGAAAAACAAAATGGAGCACAGTACTTATCGCCGTACTCGCACTCTGGCAGATAACGATTCTCGGAATAAACGGATATCTCGCCCCGAAACTTTCAAATGCACTTCATCATAGCCCCTACGCGACTTTCGCATTACAACACTTTCCGGCACTCTATAACCCAACTCCTGAGATCTTTGTCGACCGCACCAATCATCTTGATATCCAGCATCCGACAAGTGCTGTTTATAAAGTAGACGGCGTTTGTAAAAAAGCATACATTCTCCAAACGGATAAAGTACTTCTTGAAAAAGAATGCGGAAAAACACCTGAAAAATATCTCTCTTTCTTCGAAGATCCTCTCAAGAGAAAGGCAAACACCTACCGGACTATCAAAGCGAAACAGGTGACGTTTTGGCCTGATCCCGCAAGCTGCGGAAAAGAATACTTTACCTCTGAACAAGCGCCGTTTGTGTGTATGAAAACAAAAGATCAGGTAATGAAAGAAACAAAAGTATTCGACTATGAGAGAATAGATACAGTACCGAATTTTGTTTTTCCTGGGATCTGGAGAATTAAAGACGGTCCTCACGTCGATATCACAATCCCACCTGGATACATTATTGATTACAGCGCACTAAACGGCATTTACATACACTACTAATCTCATTCCTGCTATGAACATACTGTCTTTACTACAGCGACTAAAAACGCCATCGGGCATCGCACTCACCCTCTTTCACTTTGTCTTTCTCTTCATTATTCTGATGAATTTTCCCTGGGGGAAATTCATGATCGGCTGGGACAGTATCACTCCGGAATTTAACTTTGGACTGAATTTCCAAAGAGCCCTTTTCGCATCATGGCAGGAAAACTACGGAACAGGAACTCTCACAGGGCACGGCTTTGCAGCCACCCTTCCCCATACGCTCATCACCTATATTTTCTCATTTTTCATGCCGCTTGAAGCAATCAGACCTGCATTTACGTTTCTTATGCTCTATCTCGGAGGACTTGGGATGTATGTACTCGTTGGCATGATCATAAGACAAATATCCGAAAAAACGGCATCAGTTCCGGACAACAAAAATATCGCAGTGTTTATCCCTTTTATTGCACTGCTCTCAGGATTTTTTTACATGCTCAACCTCGGAACCATTCAGATTTTCTATGTGCAACTTGAGGCGTTTATCGCTCAATTTGCCTCGCTCCCGTGGCTATTTACTCTCATCCTACTTCTCCTGAAAAAAATGACCTACAAACGAGCTCTTCTCTTTTGTGTTATTTCTTTTTTTGCGAGTATTCAGGGATTCATTCCGTCACTTTTTATCTCCTACACAATTGGCGTCTCTCTACTTCTCCTCTCCTTTGTGTTATTCCAGAGAGAAAAACGGCGTGCACTCAAAAAGGTACTCACAGTGATTTCATTGATTTTTCTCACGAATCTCTACTGGCTCAGCTCCCTTTTTATCTACACCAAAACGCAAAACGGTGCTTTTCTCAGTGCATATAACAACATACTCTCAACTCCTCATTTTATTGACGTCAACAAGAAGTACGGAACTCTTCAGGATGTCATGCTCCTGAAAGGATATCTCTTTGACTCGTATCAATTAGGAGATCACATTCTGCGTCCATTTATAGACCACCTGAGCCTTCTTTTGCCTCAGATCATAGGATATATCTTCTTTGTTATTCTTTGCTACGGCTTACTTTTCACACTCCGCAGGCAGCGGTCATGGGTCACTACCGGACTTGCATCTCTCTTGCTGTTTTTCTTCGCAACACTTGCAACAAATGTTCCTCCACTCTCCTACCTCACGTCGGTCCTGCAGTTTATCTCCCCAACTTTTGAGCAAGCATTTAGAACCGCCTTTACCAAATTTAGCATCGGAACTTCTTTCGCATACAGTATCTTTTTTGGAATCGGCTTATTCGGAATACTACAACTTGCATCAGTGCGATTCACAAGAAAGGAGATCAAGAGCCTTCTTGCAGGTATAGCTGTGCTGCTACTTATCTATGCACTCCCCGTTTTCAAAGGCGACCTGTTTTACTCAAAATTAAAGATTACAATTCCACAATCGTACACTGCTACGATTGATTACTTCGCGACTCAAACTGACGGCAGAATCGCAGATTTCCCTCAGGAATGTGCTGACGGATGGTATGCATACAAATGGGGATATTTTGGTTCTGGATTTTACTGGTATGCAATTAAACAGCCAATGCTTTCACGAACGTTTGACGTGTGGAGCAAAAATAATGAAAACTATTACTGGGAAATTACCCAAGCAATCCAACAGGAAGATTTTAAAAAAGCAACGACAGTCCTTGAGAAATATAAGGTCAGATGGATACTCTATGATCCGAACGCATACTACTGCAACAATCAACGAGGTGTACTCATCCATCAAAAATTCATCAGCTACCTGAAAAAATCATCTGAATATACGCTTACAAAACGCATAGCAAGCAAAGGGATCGCACCAATTTTGATCTTTGAATCAACAGATTCATCAAGAAAAAACTACACAACGCTGAAAACTGATACCAGAAATATCGGCCCCACAGAAGAACGTCTTGATGAAGACTACGCATATAATTTTGAGAATACCTACATGAGTAGCTCCACTTCTCCCTATGAGAGCTACTATCCATTCCGATCTCTTCTCACAAAACGCGGCAGCATGACCGATACGTCACTCACGAATGTGCAGCAGGAAAAGGATCACATAACACTCACATCCACACTTCCTCAAGGACTGCAGGGCTATATAATCGCAATGCGACCATTCAAAGAAACAGAGAAAATCGTACCTGTTTTTATTGAGATAAAACAGTCTGGGACAACCAACGAAGTAATTGCGCGACTACAGACTCCACAGATAGTACTGGACGGAAAAAACCTCTGGAATCACTCTGCAACGATATCTCTTGGAGAATATAGCACTCCCGCATCCGGTGAAGCAACCATCAAGGTAAACGGACAAACACTTCAAAAAAATAAGAATAACAACCTCTATGAGGGGGTACTTTTTACTGATATCGACAACTCAATTGATATTGTCTCAGGTACAAGTGTACTTCTGAATTGGGACTCATCTTCAGATCCGGCCTTTCATACTCTTATCGCTCAGGGAGAGTCAATAACTATTCCCCCCTACACCAAAGGCACCCTCAGTGTGAGAACCCCGCAAATCAAAAGCGATGGAAGCCTTGGTGTATCACTCACTGATTCACTCTCATCGCTACTTCCCGTTGCATGCAACGAAATTACTCAGTCAAAGAGAAATCTGTTCGAAATAAAAAATGCTCCCAATGCATACATCCGCCTTCTATCCCAAAACAGTAGTCAATGTATCAATGTAAGTTTTACAAAACTATTTTCATCAGTAGGCTATTTGGCGTCTATTCAATCTGAAAATGAAACCGGTAACAACGCCAAGCTCCTTGTCTATCAAAATTCCCGCACGATATATGGTCCGGTATTTCTCAATCAGAATTCAAAACAACGAAGTAACATTATTATCCCGCCGACTTCTGCTCATGGTCTGGGCTATGACATTCAGCTTATCAATAGCTCCGAGAGTCAAAAGAAAACAATCAACACGCTTCATGGAATCACACTCTCCTACATCCCTTATAATTTTTTAAAAAGCCTCCGACTTGCTACTCCAAGCCACTCATATCCTGAGATTCACTCTGAGAAATCAATCAAGTCGGATCACCCAGATGAAACAACCTATTCCTTCTCTCTTTCAACTCCTCAAAATGCAATATCCCAAGACGTACTTATCCTAAGTCAATCTTTTCATACAGGGTGGAAGGCCTATTCTCTGGATGGGGACACAACAAAGTCCATCTCTTCGGTGAAGCGATTATTTCCTTTTTTCTTCGGTAAAGAATTGAAGAATCATGTGCTCATCAATAACTGGGAAAATGGATGGATTATAGATGATACTCCGCAGGAAAAACACACAATCATCCTCCTCTTCCTTCCGCAATATCTCGTGTATCTTGGTTATATTTTCCTGTTAGGAACATTTATTTTTCTGACAATAAAGACGTTTCATTCTAAAAAGAACGATTAATTACCCACTTTACATGAATATTTGCGAAAGATCTTAGAGCTAGTAAATATCATATATCTCAACTAAAGAACAAAGAAGTTACTCATCAATCATCAGACCACATCTTTGTGCTTAAACCAAAAAACGTTAAGGATTTATTGGAGGGATCGGACGGGAGAGACCACGAATCAGTCTGTCTGCATTTGTAATCCGGACATGAGGTCGTACCTGCCCATCACTATCAGTTGCATCAACGACATCATACTCAGCTCCCATAAGTCCCATTGTTTTTCTGAATAAGAGATCAAATCTCTCTCCAAGATGGGAATACTGACCACCTTGCACTTTTGCAGCCTGATACAACGCATCTGCTTCTCTTTCAAATACTGCCGGATCAAATGTATTTGGAAGTGCATTAAGAAGCTCCGCGTTATCCATACTCCTTACCGCAGTATTCTCATGGAAATCACCATACATCTGAATCAGAGGAACTCCCTGCACCATTGCTGCCAAGAAACGTCGTGGATTTGAGATAAGCTCTGCTTTATTGTTATATCTCATTCTTGAAGGATCCCATCCCCGCGCATCATTTATCATCCACCCTATCTCAAGATCTTCCGCTAATTTTGCCTGAGGATTATATCCCCCCACTGCAGCATATGCGGACGCACGAAACGCCGCATTTCTTCCGATAAGGCCTGGCGTACGAAGCTGACGCACTGAGGTGTCTCCTTCCGCATCTTGCTGAATTATCCTATCAAGCACAAACCAGAGACGCTGCGCAGCACGCAGATTAGGCTTTGCCAATGCCTCACGAGGTAATGACCACTTTGCCGCAACAGCATCAAGTGATGGACTCGTATCAAAACTCTCAAGCATGTCCACAACATACTTATTTGCTATTCCGTCAAGATCCGCATCATTACTCACAAGTACCAACTCACCCGTTGATGCACTCCGCTTTCTGCTTCGCAGCAAAGCAAGATCATTTGCATACTTTCTTGCATTTCCTACTCCCGCTTCGCTCCCTTTCCAGGCCTTGTGTGCGTACACCACATGGATGTTAGGATTTGCAGCCTTAAATGCCTCAACCTCAGCACGTGTCGAATCTGCAGGCTTGCTCTCAGGATGATTATCGAGGATAACTATTTCATAAAGATCAGGATTAAGTGCGCTCCCGGCACTGTCTTGTTGGGTCAGGAAATGATCGAGTGTTTTTCTAATGTTCCCTCCTTCTTCATATGCGGGAACTGCAAAAACTAACCTACACTGTTCAGACATTGCTGTTCCATCAAGACGATCCATCTCTTCAAGCTCTGCAATATATGACCCATCTTGTCGTGAAAGATAGTCATTTACTTCCGCTTCCTGATCAAGATGCGCATCCGGATTTTCATTCAATGTTCTTGACCTCCGTGAGGCATACTCAGAACGACTCAGTAACCCATACTCCCCGGCTGCTCCTCCGTAGTAATACGGTCCCCTGATAGGAGGCATCAAAAGCTCAAGTGGTAATCTCGGGAAGAAAGGTGTAGCGATTGCCGGCGCTTCAACCACTCCCGGCAAACGGAACTCAGTTGCCCCAGGCGCTGTCATCACGATCCCCATTCGCTCACTCGGAGGCGTAATTGTAATGATGTCCTTAGGCGTCACAGCTCTCCCTGATCCCCTAATTGTGGCAAAAGACTGAAATACCTTTCCTCCCTCACGGTCATCAATGCGTCCGGCATTGATAAACCCGGGCTGATCATTATCCCGGAGCATAAACACATCCTGATGACCATACAGCTCAGTTGCGATATCGCCATCCGGCAGCTCCCCTAACTTCTCCTGATTGATAATAAGCTTCGTAAACTGACCAATCGTCATCGTGTGCTCATCATCAATCCAATGATCATTATCGTTCGGATCAAGCCTAAGCTGTCCATCAGCTGTCCCGTCTGCAGAATCGAGAATAAAAATAGGCTTCTCCGTATGACCGGGAAGACTAAACGCAAATCCCGCCTGCTTATCTGAAATAACTTCCGGCACGAGAATAGGATTTGGCTCAACACCTGTTTGATACGCACTTCCCATCGAACCCATATCCAGAATGAGCGTATCCCCATCTTTAAACGTATGCATCTGCAACTCATTTGCCTCAGAGTACGGTGTATCATACGCATACCACTCATAATGATTGATATCCTCGCCGTGCTCTTCCCAAATCCTCAGGTCCGGCTTTCCCTCAATAACACCATGATTTTTTGTATCAACTGAGAATCCAATTTTTCGAAGATTATTCAGTGTCGGTTGCAACTCCGCCTGCGTGACACCTGGATTCCTTCCCATATCAATCTTCAAGACTCCCTCCTCGCTGATTCTTCCCTTTGCCAGCATAGCCCCGTCTTCGTCCCGAATGACGACATTGTGCATCCCATGAGTGTCATGACCATCAATGTCCATTTTGACAAACCCAAGATCATACCGCTTAGTAATGTCATCCGGAATCTCCTTTATAAAGCCGGAAACATTTGCTCTGAGAGACTCTGTCGCACCCTCCGAAATATCACTCACAGAGAATCCATTTTTCTCCAAAATTGCGAGCGCTTTATCATTTGTGGTATCAAATGTAATCTCCCCACTCCCCGAATCGACAGTTCCGTGCGCGAGCAAATTTCCTTTTGCATCAAAAAGGCTGAGTTCCCGACCGTCCAGCTGCAGCGTTGCATCTCCTGAAAGTCTAATTTTGTCAGATCCGGTAGTACCTACCGCATCGCGAATCTGCTCACGAAGTGACGAACCTCCAACTGACGAATGCTCCCATCCCGTAAACGCATCTTTTACTGAATCAGGAAGATCCGCATAGTCACCTTGCGCTATTACCTTTCCATCAACATACTGCAGAGGAATATTCAACGACTTTCCGTTTCCGTCAACGAGATTGATGATGTGATCCCCCCGGATTGTGCCGTGCAGCCCGTTCCCAAGATCAATTGACTCACCATTTCCCGGCATCTCAGCGAGCGCTTTTCCGGTACTCAAAATTCCCATTTTCCCGGCGATACGCTCAATAGCTGAGGGTGCAAAATTACCATTCAGCACATGGGTTGCGATTTCCTGTGAGATCATCGCTCCGCCAAGACCCGCGACTCCGCCAATACCTCCTGCGATCAGTGATTGACGAATCCTGTAATTCCGAAACGCCTTATCCTGCATCGTACGGTGCTCACTCAGCCGCTCTTGCCATGATGTCACTGCAGTTGCCTCCATTGCCGTAATTTCTGCACTGGTCATCCCTGCAGCACGAAGCGCAGCATTTGCTCTCACAATCCCTTGGACAAGCGCCAGTCTCCCCTGTTCAACATTCTCTTTCCCTGAGAATGTAATCAGATCGATATTATTTTGAGACGAGAGATCAAGTCGCGTCTTAATTTCGGCAACTCTATTGATAAGCGCCTCTTTGCCTCCAGTTGAGGTAAGATCTGCTCCGAGCAGCATATTCAAACTATCCCGCGTTCTCCCATCCCTCAGCTCACCCCCTCCACCTTCAAGAAGCATCGCTGCATTGACAGTATCGTAGTTATACTCCCCAAGCTTCTCGCGCCTTCTCGCATGAGGCGCCGCCTGCATCTCATACGCACCTTCTGTAAGATATGTAGCACGATCAACTTTCAGCTCATAATTCCGCCTGAATCCTGCAAGTGCAGCACCGACAATCGACCCGCCAATTGCCGAAACAGGGAGAACACCGATTGAAGAAGCACCTCTCGCTGCGACACTGCTGCCGATACGTCGTCCACCCAATCCTATACCGTATATTCCAAGCGATACGGCAGCTCCCATAATCGTTGAGTCACCAAAAGCCCCTGTGGATCGCCTTTTCTGCAACCAACTGATCGCTTTGTCAGAAAACCCAAGATTCTGCATCTCAGTCTCTGCCCCCCAACTCGTCGGATTTGCAAGACTGATCCGCACATGCTGATCCATTTGATCGAGCGCAAAACGATTGGCCATCACGTCACTTCGCAACATCTGACCAGTCTCCAAAAGATCAGATGCGACAAACTCCATACCTCTTCCTGACTCGCCGAAAATCTCCTGAACTGCTGCATCTGCCCTATTGTCGTGAATTATTGCACGAAGTCGCCTCTGTACCTCTGCCCGTCGCTCATCGGTATTTGCCGGTAAACTACCATCTGCTATCGGACGCAAGATATCAGCGATGATCCGGTCTTTTACAGGACCACCTATGTTTTCATGAATCTGTCTCCCCATCCCGGCTTCTCCGCGAAGCCTCGTCTCCGCGACCTTCGCAACCCCTGCTGCATGCGCTGCCTCCCGTCGCGAATCAGCATTCACGACCATATGACTCACTCCTCGTCTGAAAAAATCCAAGCCGCTGATACTCGATCTCGCAAGATCAAGATCGAGATACGAGTTGTTGTGTGCGATCATCTGCTCACGAAGATGCGTACTGATACGCTGCTCCCACATCTTCTCAGTGAGTCGCAATCCAAATTTCTTAGGCCATCGAAGCGGATTCCATCCTCCTTTTCGCATCTCAGCACGGAGCATCTGCCTAGCCTGAAGCACTGAATGACCTTCAAGATCCGCCTGACGATTCACAATCAGAAAATCACGAATTACCTGCTCCGGAGTTGCAGGTACAGGAGGAGCAGGTGCCGGCTCCGGTGCATCTGGTGGCTCAGGTGCCCCAGGATCGACGACCGGTGCTGGCTCAGGAGGCTCCGGAGGTTCAGGAGGCGTCATCACAGGCTCTGGTGGCTCAGGCACACCAGGTGGCTCAGGAGGAGGAGTTCCCCCACCAGGCACCGCACGAGGCATCACAAGTACTCTTCGACGTGCAAGCTCATGTATCGCCTTTTCCCAATCTCCCTTATCAGACCCTGTTTGTCTTGCCGGATCGATGGAGATAAAATACGCTTCGTGCTGTACGCGCTCAAACCGCTTATCAACTG
>JBDKFM010000044.1:0-12336 GCA_039798685.1 Candidatus Parcubacteria bacterium
CAGAATGTATGAAACTGTATCTGTAATCTACCACACATACATTTCGTCGGAAAAATCACAGATTTTGAATGAATATTTTCTTATAGTAGCTACCAAGTGAGTATTCTTTCATCAGTTTTGGGTATTCTTGTAATCTCTGCACTTCTGAGTCTCCTTCTTCATCAACTAGTCAAGCGAATTGATTAGAGACTCATGTAAACTTCTATTTTCTCCTCTCTTTGTTTGACAGGGTATTTCGCTATCTGATAGCATCTGCCTTACGCTGCCCGCAAAGAGTGAGCAGTTTCTTTGATGAAATCACTCATACGAAATTTTGTTTTTTACTCGATCGCACTTTTTCTCTTGCCGATACTTCTTGAGGGTGTCACGATCAGAGGCGGAATCTGGACTATACTCTTCGGAGGGTTCACTTTGACACTATTGTTTATGTTTATTAAACCTCTTCTGAGTGTCATCACATTCCCACTCACGGTGGTAACTCTTGGGTTCTTTTCATTTCTTGTCAACGTGTTTTTAGTGTATTTATTGACAGTTTTCGTTTCTGGTATTAAGATTCAAGCGTTTCTTTTCAGTGGGATAGAGTTTGCAGGATTTGTGATACCGAAGATGAGCGTAAGTCTGATTGTCGCGTATTTACTCTCAGCGTTTATCATTTATACTGTAACATCTCTTCTCAACTGGTTAACACGATGAATAGCGCAAAAAAAATTGTATGCCTCGGTGGGGGCATTGGAACGGTAAACCTCATACGAGGATTGAAGAAATATACATCTGAAATCACGGTTGTGGTGTCTGCAGCAGATAATGGAGGTTCAGCCGGACGACTCAGGAGGCTATTCGGGATATTTCCGCCAGGCGACGCAGTGTCTTGTATTGCAGCACTTATGCCGAAAGAACATGAGGATCTCTCACGTCTTTTGACCTACCGCTTTCCGGGAAACAGGTACGCAAGCGATGGCCAGCTGGCAGGACAGAAGTTGGGAAACCTGCTCTTTGTTGGTGCAAAAGAAGTGACAGGGGATGTCTCATCAGGACTAATGCTTCTTGAGAAGCTATTTCAGACCTGCGGCAAAGTGCTTCCCTCAACCACTGATGACCTCTCCATATCAGCTACCACGGTCGATGGAGTTCATGTTGAGGGAGAACAAAAAATTGATCTCGGACAGTACAAAGGAAAACGGGTACTTGAGCGTCTCTCTATACATCCCGAGAATCCGGATGTCTCAGACGAGGTGCTACACGCAATACATGACGCAGATATGATCATCGCTGGTCCCGGAGATCTCTACACTACAATTCTCCCCGTACTACTTATCCCAAAAATAAAAGAAGCTCTCCTTACTGCACGAGCCCACAAGACGTATATCGTGAATGTTGCGAATAAACCGTTTGAGACGAGAAATTATGACGTCTCTCATTATATCGATGCGGTGACTAAGCACCTCTCAACGTTTCCGTTTCAGACAATCGTGGTGAACAATAATGTTTCGCATCAAATACCTGAGAAATTTAACTATAAATATGTCACGATTGATCCGAAGGCTGCGCAGGATTTTCATCTTATTCTTGATGATATTGTTGATGCGTCATTCCCCATTTACCATGACTCTGATAAGCTTGCAAGGGTAGTGCTCAACCATATATAATAGGAACATGATTTTTCTTCAAATCGTTCAGATCATAGCCGCGGTACTCGTCGTAGGTTCAATCCTTCTTCAGGCACAAGGTGGTGGCTTATCGCCTGCGTTTGGAGGCGGAGGGGAGTTCTACCGCAGCAAGCAGTCCATTGAGAAGGTGCTTATCGGCATTACGATCGTATCGGCCTTCGTCCTCGCGGCCTGTTCAGTTCTTCTCTTGGGCCAGTAAGGCTTATGGCAGTAAATAAACGCCTCTTATTCTGGCTAATCAAGGCATATCTAAAAAAGTGGGGCAAAATCATTGCACTTTCTTTTGTCGCGGGTCTCATCATCTTCTTTACTCTACTTTCAACCTCTCGATTTCTGTTGCGCCTGCTTCCAATCGAGAGACGTGAATCGATTGGCTATATCGGTGCCTATGAGATAGATGCACTCCCCAGAGACCTGCAGACTAAACTCTCAAGAGGTCTGACAAAGGTGGAAAAAGACGGACAGGTCGTGCCGGACGTTGCAGCCTCCTGGACGGTTAAAGACGAAGGGAAAACGTATGTGTTTACACTACGTACTGACATTTTTTATAGTGACGGAAAGCGGTTGACTGCCTCATCCCTCCCCTATGAATTCACAGGTGTGAAAAAGAAGATAATTAATGACAAGACAATCTCCTACAGTCTTCAGGATCAATATGCACCGTTTCTTGTAACTGTTTCTCGTCCGATTATCAGAAAAGGGTTTGTCGGACTCGGGGATTATACAATACAAAACGTTGAACTGAACGGGAACTTTGTAAAAACCCTGACCATAGTTTCGAAAAAAAACAGATTGCTTGTTGAGCGGTACTCGTTTTATCCGAGTGAAGAAGCACTGAAGATAGCGTTTGCTCTGGGTGAAGTAAACAAAGCAATCGGTCTCTCAAGTGACACATTTCTGAATACGGAGTTTACAAACTATAAAAACGTGACGGTGACAAAACATACAGACCGCGATGTGCTCGTCACACTCTTTTTTAACAATAAAGATCCGTTGTTATCAGATCCCAAATTGAGGAGCGGACTCTCTTATGCACTCCCAGAGTCATTTTCACATGGTGAGAGATCTTATCTTCCCTATGCAAAAGAATCACTCTATGCAAATACGACAGGAGTTGAAAAAAATCAGGATTTCTCTCATGCAGCACTTCTTCTTGATGCAATCCGAGAGCAGGCTTCTCCCGGTGCGACAATTAATGTGACACTAAAAACGCTACCAAAATACCGTACAACGGCAGAAGTAGTTCGTGAAGCATGGAAACGGGTCGGTGTCGAAACAACAATCGAGGACGTTGACGGAAATCCTGACAGTTTTCAAGTGTACCTCGGCGACTTTATCATACCGAGAGATCCGGATCAGTATACGTTGTGGCACTCTACATCAGCAAATAACATCACGCATTACAGTAACAAACGGATCGATAAGCTTCTTGAAGACGGGAGAAGAACGGCGAGCATAAAAGATCGTCAGGAAATGTACAGTGACTTTCAGAAGTATCTTCTTGCTGACGCACCGGCAGGGTTTCTCTACTTTCCTTACGAGTATACGGTGACGAGACGCTAGTTTTAGTAAAGAGCTTTTTTCGATCTCAGCGTACGATGATACGTAATTGCAAACCGATGTGCTTCATCTCGTATTCTTCGTAGCAGAAGAAGTGCGGGAGAATCTTTTGAGAGTGACACTTCGGTAAAATTCTTTTCGTCTCCTTCAGGATTCGGTATAATAATAGTCTCCTCACGTTTTGCAAGCCCTATGAGCGGAGTTGAGAGATTGTGCTTTGCAAGTACGGAAAGCGCAGCGCTGACCTGTCCCTTTCCCCCGTCGACCACGAAAAGTCCGGGATACTCCCATTCAGTATGCTTCAGTCTCCTGGTTAACACCTCATCCATACTCGCAAAATCATCAGGTGTTTTTTCAAGCCGTATTTTAAATTTTCTATAGAGATCTGAGGCTTTCTCTCCACCAACAAACACGACCATTGACGCGGTTGTGTGTGATCCCTGTACATGTGAGATGTCATAGCACTCAATTTTCTCAAGTGAGGTAACAGCTAATCCGTTATGTCTCAGCACTGCAGCCAGATCTTCAAGTTCTGCACTTCTCAGATCAGTTCTCAAATTTGGATTAAGATCATACTCAAATCCCTGATGGAATGGCTGGGTGATGTAGGTAAGGGCGTCAATTTGTTTCTGGATGGCCTGTGCCCCCTCGTATGCCTCAGATTTTATAAGTTCACGCAGCTCTCCCTGGAGTTCCTTAAGAAGCGCCTGAGATCTTCCTTCAAGAACAGCTGTTATTTTTTTGATATTTTTTCGGTAAAGTTTTTGTGCATCATCCGAATCATACACAGGAGGACACGGACAAAGTCCAAGATGATGGTACAGACAAATACGCTTCGGGTGATTTTTGACAGAAACATAGGGAAATGCTTTTCGAAGAAGTCTCAGCACCATCTTGACCGAACCTGAATTCGGAAACGGACCAAAATACGATGACTTCAGATCATCTGGCTTTCTCGCAAACAACACTGCCGGATACCTGTCACCTGTGATCTGGATAAGAGGGTATGATTTTCCATCAGTCATTCTGATGTTGTACTTTGGCTGAAATTTCTTGATCAAAAACGCTTCAAGTAGCAATGATTCGATCTCTGACTCGACAATTGTGGCTTCAATCGCCGCAATCTGTGAGACCATGACCCTGGTTTTCTCACCAAGCATGCTTGTGTTTGTAAAATATGATGAGACCCTACTTCGGAGATCTTTTGCTTTCCCGACATACAGAAGATTTTTCTCCGCGTCAAGAAACCGGTATACGCCGGGGTTTTTTGGTAATGATAAGTATGATGATGGTGAGTATTGCAATAAATAATCCTCCTGCCAGTACGTACGCTGAGAGATAGAGTGGAACAACCTGCAGTGACTGTACGATCGTTACTCCCGCGATTGTAATTGTAAGAGGGAATGTCCTGTTTGTCAAAAACGGTGTTCGCTCGTAAGACAATGGAAGTTCCGCATACCCAAACGGCGGTATATCACCGATCATTGTGTCTTGCGACTCCGGAGAAAGTCCTTGTGCTGTGACACTTACCTTCTGTGATGTGATCACTCCTGAGCCTGTATTTTTTACCCTGAGCGATGTTTTGATCGGGAGGAGTGAATAGTTCGTGTGTGAAGCAACTTCGATACTCACACTTGATTTTTCAGGTGTAAAAAATCGGGGAAATGTCACATTTACGTCTTTAAGATTCTCATCTTCTTCGTATTTATACCCTCCAGCCGGGACAGGATACTCACTGTCTTCTCCCCGTATGACGAACGCAAAATGATCAAAGTCCAGTACATCAAAATAATCTACCCCGCCGGTCGTATTTCCCCATGTCGGATCTATCATGACCCAAGTTTGCTTTTCAGTATCATAATACTCCGGCCATGCATGGAGGATATCCTTGACGAGCGAAAGCGGACGCTGCCGTGAGTTTTCAGTATTCGCATACCCGTCAACCTCTCGTGCGGGAATGCCTGCAGCTCTTGCAAGTGTAATAAACAAGTCGGTAAATTCCAGGCAGACGGCTGAGTTTTTTTGTTGCAGTGTCCCAAGTCCACCCAGACGGACTTTATTTTCTTCAACTCTCGAAAAATCATAGGTAAGATTCGTGACCAGATATTCATAGATCGCCCTTGGTGTCTTCAACTCTTTTGCGAGTTTTGTGATCTCAGAACGCGATGTCTCCCAGTATGGCTGCTCCTTGAGATATACCTGCAACTGCTTTTTCGTCATCGGTTGTTTTTTTGGTGTGAGACGTACTCTGGCTGTCCCTCTCGTCTGTACAGTAATCCGTTCTGAAGGAGCGAGTCTGTAGCTTGCTAACCAATTTCCATCACTGTCGATAGTGACATTTGTCGGTTTTGGCTGCATATACTCAATTGAGACTTCCTGATAATTTGTATCAGGCGGAAGCGCAATCTCCGTGCGGACAGGAAATAAATTACTATTTTTCAGATGATAAAACAGATTGAAACCATAGACCTGTTCATCACCATACGCAATCGAAATCCCGGATTTCCCAAGCTGCTCTTTCGTAAACGTCGTACTCATCGTTGACTGTGCAGGCTTGATGTAGGCAGGAGATCCGAAATTTTTTGGGACCTCTACGTGTGCTGTAAAACTACGAAACGCATCAGGATCCTCAAGACCGGGAATATTTATCTCCCAAATTCCTCCGTCTTTCTTCGCGACATCCGGTGTATCAAAACTAATCGTATATGTCAGAGAGCTCCCTTCACCTACAACTCGCTTATTAAACTCAGCCTCAATAATCGAACCTCCGTCTACTTTTGTGAGTTTTGGTGAAAGAAGTCCGTCAGGATCTCTCGCGGTAAGATTCTCTATATGTTCAAATCCAACCTGTACTTTATATGACGACGCATAATACTCTTTTGTCGTATTAGTCAGAGTCACCTTCATGGTCGCATGTGTACTGCCACTCTCCAAAACCGAATACGTCACATCGTACGCTGAGGTAAAGTATTCAGATGCCAACACGCGGTCAGGAAGAATCAGGAAAGTACAAAGGAGGAAAAGTACACAGAGCACTCGCTTCATATAACAAGTATACAGGATGAAATACCCCGACACCGTACTCTGAGTCAGCGGAGAACTTTTTTCAGATACCGTCCGGTGTGAGATCTCGGATTGTCGGCAATTTCTTTCGGGCTACCCTGTGCGACAATCTCACCACCCTTATCTCCACCTTCAGGTCCAAGATCCAAAATCCAATCTGCGTTTTTTATCACATCAAGATTGTGCTCAATCACAATGACTGAATTTCCCTGCTCAACAATTTTGCGGAGTACTATGAGTAGCTTCTCCAGATCAGCAAAGTGTAATCCCGTGGTCGGCTCATCAAGAATATACAATGCATCCCGTCCTTTTTTCGCAAGTTCCGTTGCGAGTTTTACACGTTGTGCTTCTCCACCCGACAACGTCGTCGCGGGCTGTCCTATCCCGATATACCCAAGCCCCACGTCTTTGAGAGTTTGTAACTTGTGCGCAAGTCCCGGAACATAGGAAAAAAACTCCAGCGCCTGATCCACACTCATATCCAACACTTCAGCAATGTTTTTTCCGTTAAACAATATCTCAAGTGCCTCACGTGTATACTGTTGCCCGTTACACACCTCACACGTGACGTACACATCTGGTAGAAATTGCATCTCAATTTTTATCTGACCCTCACCCTCACACGACTCACATCTACCTCCCTTGACATTAAAGGAGAATCTCCCCGGTCCGTATCCTCGCATCTTCGCTTCTTTCGTTTTTGCAAATAGATCACGAATGTAGGTAAACGCACCCGTATAGGTGACAGGATTACTCCTCGGCGTTCTTCCAATCGGAGACTGATCGATAGCAAAAACGTGGCGGATGTACTGATCCCCTGTCATCTCCTGAAATTTCCCCGGTTTCTGCCTATGGAAAGGTCCCATTTTATTCATCAGGGCATGAAAGAGAATATCATTGACGAGTGTCGATTTTCCGCTGCCTGATACACCTGTGACGACAACTAATTTATGGAGGGGAAACTCAGCAGTCACGTTTTTCAGATTGTGTTCTGATGCTCCTTTTATCACAAGAGATTTTTTTTCTCCCTTTTCTTCAGCATCTACTTTCCCTTTCGGTACGGTAATTTTTCTCTTGCCATTGAGATATGATCCGGTAATAGAATTCGGATCTTTCATCAACTCATCTATAGTGCCGTGCGCAATTATCGTGCCACCATGTGACCCTGCTCCCGGACCGAAATCAAAAATATAATCAGACTCTTCCATCGTTTCCTGATCATGCTCGACTACCAGCACACTATTTCCCAGATCCCTCAGTTTCTTCAGTGTCTGGATAAGCCTCGTGTTATCACGCTGGTGAAGTCCGATTGAGGGTTCATCAAGTACATACAAAACCCCGGTCAATCCGCTTCCGATCTGTGATGCCAATCTGATTCTCTGAGCCTCACCTCCTGCAAGTGTTGTCGCTGAGCGTGAGAGTGTCAGATACTCAAGGCCGACATCAACAAGAAAATGTAGCCTTTCACGTATCTCACGGATAATCAATTTTCCTATCTCATTCTCTCGCGGTGAAAGTTTAGCGAGAACGCCATCAATAAATGCTGATGCGTTCCCTATCGACATATCACTTACGGAAACTATTGATTTCCCGTCAACCGTGACGGAGAGCGCTTCCTGTTTGAGTCTTGCTCCGTGGCAGACGTCGCAGACTTCATAGCGCATAAATTTCTCAATTTGTGTCTTGATATATGCCGACTCTGACTGCTCATATCTACTTCTGAGTTCATGCGCAATCCCCCTAAAAGACTCCTCAATCGTCGTCATACTTCCCCATCTGTTTTCCCCCTTTACCCTGTAGGCTTTCCCGCCAGTACCGCGGAGGAGCAACTCTTTCTTTTCCTTCGGCATCTCAGCAAATTTTGTATCGAGAGGTATTTCATTTTCACTGCAAAACATCTTAAATGTCCGGGAAAACCATGTATCATTTGTTGAGAGATTGAAAAATGGCAAGATGCCTCCTTCGTTTATCGAAAGATTTTCATTAAAGATAAGTTCTTGATCTACATCGAGTACCCGGCCCATGCCCGTGCAGTTTGGGCACGCTCCGTGTGGAGTATTGAAGGAAAAAAGTCGCGGTTCTACTTCCTGTATCGAAATATTATCGACAGGACATGCGAATTTTTCAGAGAAGAGGACATCTTCCATTTTTGCAGGCTTCTCAGGAATCTCAAATGACGCATCTTTTATGATTGCCGTTATCATCTCTCCCTCGCCATAGGTGAGCGCTTGCTCAACGTCATTTGAGACGCGGACACGATCAGTTTCTTTTGCGATCGTGAGCGAATCGATGACGAGATCGATTGAATGCTTGTTGGTTTTAATGAGAACGAGATCTTCATCGAGTGCATAGATCCTTTTATCAATTCTTACCTTTCTAAATCCGCGTTTTCTGAAGTTGGCAAAAAGCTCGGTATATTCGCCCCTTCTGTCTTTGACGATCGGTGCAAGAATCAAGATCCTCGTCGGACGTCTCCCTTCCTCAGGATGTGTCTCCGGGATGCGCAGGATTGCATCGACGATCTGTTCTTTTGACTGTCTCTCGATCTCACGTCCGCACTTCGGACAATGTGGGTGACCGACTCTCGCAAATAGCAACCTGAGATAATCATAAATCTCAGTGACTGTACCGACTGTCGAGCGGGGATTGTGTGAGGTTGATTTTTGGTCGATTGAGATTGCGGGCGATAATCCCTCAATGAGATCGACATCGGGTTTTTTCATCGTACCGAGAAACTGCCTCGCATATGAGGAGAGACTTTCCACGTACCGCCTCTGTCCTTCGGCATAGATAGTGTCAAATGCCAGTGACGATTTTCCGCTACCGGACAACCCCGTCAGCACAACGAGTTTGTTCTTCGGGATCTCCATGTCAATATTTTTTAGGTTGTGTTCTCTGGCGCCTTTTACTTTAATAGTTTCCATAAAAATTGTGAGTGATTACAAAATGGGAGCAATCAACAAGTATAGGCTATTTGAGGGTAAATTACAATCAACCGCCTCGTCTGATACTTGAACAGATTGATGATCAGACTTTTCTCAACTGAGTACATATAGTACAATCTCGGCATGCAAAATAGAAGAGAATATTCACACTATGAAACCGAGAATATATCCCAAAGCTACGGAGAGGTCTTGAGCTTCGGGAGAGCAATCAGATACCTCGACATGAATTTTGAAAGATTCCGTAACGATGTAGTACACGGCATTGCCCCATCACTTAGATATGGTGTTATTCGGGACGAGAGTCCTGACGTTGTGAGTGTGACTGCGGTTTCTAATCAAGAAAGTATCGATGAGAAAATTGCCACTGCATTTAGAGATAATCCTTACTTCCGCTTTCTTGTAAGAGGCGATCAGGGTATGGAGGGTGATTTGTGTATCCCATTTGCATATGTGTTAGACCTCACTCGGATTGCAAAGCAGCAAAATGTAAAATGTGTAAAGCAAGGCTGGATTGCTGATGAATTAGGACCACATTATCAAGGCCTTGAAGCGTATGTTGAGACTCCTGGAGTTGGCCTCGATTGGGAGGGAGAAGTGCGAATTAGTTTTAATGACTTTATTCATGAGAGATGCATCGATCTCTCCGCATGTGACGGTGTGCTTCTTCAGGAACAACATGTGCCTGATGTAAAAAATTGGGCATATACAATAAGACAGGAAAGTCTTTTTGTGCCGACAGTGCCGATACTTAGGTCTCGTGATGCAGAGTTTCTAGGTGTTCTCTGAAATTAATTTTTCATGATAGATAATAGTGAGCCGACTGTTCAGACTTTGGAACGGATTTGGGAATACTTCTTGGAGGTCTTCGGAGTTTTGGAAGATTTTATTGCGTCTTCTTCCTGAAGCTCTTTTTCAGCCATTTCAAACAAGATTCTAGCTAAATTATCTAAAATCTCATCTTCTTCCTTGGTTAAATCCATAAGCTATTATGCTATATTTACAACATGAAATACGATGAGAATCGGTGGTTTTCTTTAAGGTTTGGAGTCCATCATTTATGGCGATTACGGAAAAGATATGGCGAAGAAGTACTTAATGGAAATAAGTATCAGAAAGAGAGAGAAGCATGGATTGTTGCTGTAACTTTATTGGGAATAACCAAAATAACCACAGAGACATGGTGGATAAAAATTCCTAAAGAAGACCCTCCAGACATAAACGCAATGACTCTTACACCAGATGAGGTGAAGAATTGGAATTATGTAAATTATAGGGATGTTGAAGTAATGGAAATCACTAAATATTCGAAAAATAATATTATTGATGACATTCTACAAAAGATAAAAAACAAATACTATGGAGACAAAACAGGGTTAGTTGTTTATCTCAGAAGAGACGAAAATATTCCAAATATGAAATTGCTATCCGAGGAAATAAGGGATAGGGTATGCAATATTGCTGATATATGGATTGTTGGAAATACGAAGCCTGATACAAATGATTTTATAGTATTCAGCATATTTCCTAATGTTCAAGTGGTAAATTTTAATGTTGATGAAGAAATTAATAAGATTTTACCTGGAGATACAATTGATTTGTCCAGAGCAAAGGGAACAAAAGCTGAACTTGTAAAAGGTGTCTTTCCTGTTGTGTTTAATCCACGACGACTAAACGTTTAGTGTGAACAACAATTTTTCTATTTCAAACACTATTATAGATGAATTTGTCCAAATAATTAAGGACTGGAAGATTATTTTTGAGGCGAATCGGCCTTACTTTGCTCCTGTTTTTGCTTATGGTGCTTAATTACGATTGGCTTCACACCTTTATATAGAGGGTGATTTAGGTAATATCCACCTCCAGAATTATAATCCTTAACTTTTTCTTCCGTATCAAGTGGAATATATGTAGTTTCCTCAGTAGAGGTCATTTCAATATAATCACCTAAAAACTTTTTATTGAGTGCTTTATCGTAAGCATGCTTGTCCATTCCTTCCGTAGCTATAGGAATTCTATATAGAAGTCCATTTTTCATTTTATATACTCTATACTCAATTCCTGTTTCCTCATCTGTGAATGTTTCTTTTAAGAGCTTCGCATGTTTAGATTTCAAATGTCGTTCCATGCCCATCATTGTGAATTCTTCTTTGCCTTTAGCATCTGCCGAGCTATATGCGTCAGTAATGATTTTCATTTTTAACCACACCCAATCACCTTTTCCCTCATTAAGTTGCTTCCAGTCTTGAGATTGCTGTTCTTTAGTTCCATTTATAAGAATGTGAACGACAGATTTATAAACTTCATCAAAGTTATATTTCGGCTCTTTAGGTTTTGTATCTTGTTTAGATTGAGTAGTCTTTGTCATGAGATCATTAGTCCTTTTAATTTTAGATCATCTACAATTTTTTGGTAGTCTGGTAATGCTTTGGCTACTAATTTCCAGAATCTAGTTGAATGATTAAATTCTTTTAGGTGGCAAAGCTCATGGATCAAGATATAATCTCTCATCTTGGGTGACAAGAAAAGAATTTTGTAGTTAAAGTTAAGATTTCTTTTTCTTGAGCAGCTTCCCCAACGAGTTTTATGATTCTTTATTGAAACGGAATTGAATTTATACTGAAAGTGTTTTTTATTAAGCTCTGTAAGCCTCTTATTTACCATTTCTAAGGCTTTTTCTTTGTAAACCTCGTATCCATCACTTCCAAGTTTTATTTTCTGCTTTTTATTTAATTCTTCAAAGAAGTCTATTTTTGTAAGTACCCATTGTGATTTAGCAACGACATAACGATCTACATTATTTGCAGGGAATGTTTGGGGTACTGTGACAACAAAGTTACCATCACAATAGACAGCAAGCCTCATACGCTTGGCTCGTTTACTTCTGCGTAGTGAGTAATCTACGACACGATTGTGCAGGGTGATCTGTCGTTTCATTAAAATTTCCTTATAACTATATCTACTAGTCTATTAAGAAACTTTGGAAATTCTGTTACTTCAATTCTTCCTTTGTACTCCTTAAGTATAAGCTCCTGAATTGTTTGCTTTACACCTTTTAAGAATTCCTCACGTTTAGAAGAATTCTGCCATCCTTCATCAAGAAT
>JBDKFM010000045.1:0-11302 GCA_039798685.1 Candidatus Parcubacteria bacterium
TAAATGAGTGGCAAACAAACTAGCGAAACTCTACGAAAAACAACATAGTTCCTCAGATGGAAATTCCGCAATGGGAGTCCTTCTTGCAAAGAAATCTGCAGCTGTCTCCGGCTATAAAAAGGGAGACCAAGTCAAAGGAACGATCACAAAACTTACTCGTGAAGAAATTCTGATTAATATAAATGGAAAAGCAGAAGCTGTCGTGCTCGAGAAAGAAAGACAACTCCTCAATGCAATCTTGGCGACGTTGAAAGTGGGTGACACCGTCACAGTTGGTGTCCTTAATCCTGAGTCAGACAGCGGTCACTCCGTTGTCTCACTTCGAAGGTTTATGGAGGAACGTGCCTGGACAGGTCTCTCAAGTCTCGTGAAGAATCAGGAGCAGATCAATGTCATGATCCTTGATGTCACGAAAGGCGGGTATTTGGTTCGTCTTCCAAACGGGATGAATGGTTTCTTGCCCTTCTCACATGTCTCACCAAGTGCAGCGACACAGCCTGCTGTCGGAAAGTCAGTTGCAGCATTTGTACTTGATCTGAAGAAAGAAGACAACAGGATTATCGTTTCCCAGAAGCAACAGTTGACCGTTGAAGAGTTTGCGCTTGTGAAGAAGCAGTACAAGCCAGGGCAGAAATTGCAGGCAACAGTCGCAGCAGTGACATCATTTGGAATATTCCTCGTGCTTCCATTTGCGACTGAGAAAAAAGAAGAGAAGATGGTTGAGGGTCTTGTCCATTCTTCGCAGATTTCCTGGGAAAAAGCAGGGGATTTCAGTGCTATTTTCCAACCGGGAGCAGTCGTAGATGTGATCGTTATCGGTTTTGATGATGAAGCAAAACGTGTTGATCTTTCTATAAAGAGATTGACTGATGATCCGTTCCAGACACTTGTGAAAAAGTATCCTGTTGATACGAAGGTCAAAGGAAAAGTGACGAGATTGAGTGGTGGCAATGTGTACGTTCTTCTTGATGAGGGTATTGAAGGTGTGATCAGGAAAGAAAAAGTCCCGCCGACAGTCACGTATGAAGTCGATGCGCCGATCTCAGTTGTTGTGTCAGAAATTGATTCGAAGTATCGAACAATCAACCTCGTACCGGTCCTCAAAGAGAAGCCAATTGGTTATCGCTGATTGTATTTCGTATTTAGTATTTCGTATTTAGTGCAATTCCTCTATGCTAAATATCAGATACCATATACAAAATTCTCTCGTTCTCCAACTAGTTCTTGCGTTGAGGTTAACCTCGTATGGCGAGTAAAACAAAAACAAGGATCTCCTATGTCTGTCAGGAATGCGGCTATGACAGTCCACAATGGCTTGGGAAGTGCCCGGAGTGTAATAGTTGGAACAGTCTTAAGGAACTGCGTCTCGGACCGATTCTCAGTGCAACGTCAAGTGTCCTTCCTGCGCAATCAATTACCCCGAAGAAACTTCGTGATGTGACCGTGTCTTCATCGACAAGGTTGCAAAGTGGGTATGGCGAATTGGATACGGTGCTTGGTGGAGGTATTGTCAAAGGAGGCGTGATCCTGCTGGCAGGTGATCCGGGAGTCGGGAAATCAACGCTTCTTTTGCAGCTCGCGCTGAAGCTCGGTAAGGGTAAAGAGAATGCATCCCCAGTTCTCTATGTGTCCGGTGAGGAATCAGTTGAGCAGATTAAGATGCGTGCAGTGCGGCTTTTATCAGGCCAAAAAGAAGCAGATGCGCTTGAGAATATCCTTTTGCTCTCTTTAACTGATAGCGATCAGGCAGTTGAGGCAATAGCGAAATTAAAACCTTCATTGGTCATTCTTGATTCGATTCAGACGATGCAGTCGGTAAATGTCGCAGGGCTTTCAGGTTCTGTCCCGCAGGTACGCTATGCTGCGTTGCAGTTGGTCCGTGTGGCGAAAGAGCTTAGTATTCCCGTTATTATTGTCGGACATGTCACGAAAGAAGGAATGGTGGCAGGGCCGATGGTGCTTTCGCACATGGTGGATACGGTGCTGTTTCTTGAAGGTGAGAAATTTTCCCGTATCAGATTACTTCGCTCCCTGAAAAACCGATTTGGACCAGTGGATGAGGTCGGTGTGTTTTCGATGGAAGATGAAGGCATGAGTGAGGTTAAGGATCCGTCGCAGCTTTTTCTCACAGATCATAAGGTTGAGGTACCTGGAAGTGTGTTAGTTGTCACGATGGAGGGAAGCCGCGCATTTCTTGTGGAAATTCAGGCACTCGCAGTGTATAGTAAACTTCCGATGCCGCGCCGTGTCGCATCAGGTGTTGACCAGCGTCGTCTTGAACTGCTCTTGGCAGTCCTCCAGAAGCATTGTCGGATTGCTGTTGATACTGCGGATGTCTTCGTCAATGTCGCAGGCGGGATGAAACTCACGGATCCTGCGGTCGATCTCTCAATTTGCCTTGCTGTGTATTCAAGCATAAAAAATATTCCGCTCTCAAAAACGGTCGGTATTGCAGAGATTGGATTACTCGGTGAACTCAGGAGGGTGAGTGGTCTTGAGAAGCGGATGCGTGAGGCGAAGCAGTTTGGATTTAGCAAAGTCATTACCGCAACGACGCATCAAAGTCTTTCACAGGTACTTCAGGCACTTGAGAGGGGGAAGTAACTCGTCTCTTGCACTTTTTTAAGGCATACGTATAATGAGTCCTGTTGAGAGAAAGTAGTAAATTATGGCGACACGACAAGCAAAAGAACAATCAGAAGCTCAGCAGCCAAAAGAGGTACAACCACCTTTTTTCTCTCCCCGTGTTGTCGGAATGCTTGCCGATGAGGTCACACGGACGATGATGCACCGCTTGCCACATCTTTTTCCAACCCCAACCAGGCGCGCAAAAAAATCAGTGAAAAAGACAAAGAAACTAGAGTACGCGCTCGTTCTGGACACCTCAGCAATTATTGACCGGAGGATTCTCGAAACAATGCATATCGGTCTTCTTGCCGGCAATGTCATTATCCCCGAAGGGGTGTTACTTGAATTAAAACATATTGCTGATTCACAGGATACTGTCAAGCGCGAGCGGGGCAGGAAAGGCCTTGAGGAGTTGGATCGATTGAAGAAGTTACGGGCTATCAAGATGACTGTACTTCCGTTTGAGTCAAACGGAAGATCGATGCCAGAAGTCGATGAGCAGATTATACTTATTGCAAAACAGTATAAAGGACGGGTCATTACCTGTGACTATAACCTGCAAAAAAAAGCGAGTATTCAGGGAGTGACCGCAATCAATGTCAATGTGTTGGCGAATGCATTGAAGGTCACTGCGGTGCCCGGTGAAGCAGTGCATATCAAGGTGTTACATCTCGGGAAAGAGGCGACGCAGGGCGTAGGATATCTGGATGACGGGACGATGATTGTTGTTGAGCAGGGGGAGGAGTCGATCGGCAAGACAATTGACGTGGTGATCTCACGGGTTATTCAGACTGCTACCGGGAGAATACTGTTTGCAAAGAAAATATAAGTAGAGGCTATATTTGAGTAACTTTAAGAGATTCCACTTCGCCTCCACTGATGCTAAAGTTTTGGCGGACAAGAAGGGCTTCGAGGGATAAATAAGAGTGCCTGTTTCGCTTCGCTTGCAGGCGATCTCGCAGAAACGTTTGTAAGCTTGAAAGAGGTAAGAGTGCCTGCCCAACACTCCTACCTCATCAAAACCTGCAAACTGTATCTTTCCTTATTTTAGCACTGTCTGCTCGATAAAATACGCAGCATCTAGTTAAATAATGTCGTCTTAACAAGAAAAATCAACAATTTTAGCCTCAGTATTTTTTCTTGACAAAAACAACATTATTCTTGTACTCTGTATCTCGGCACTTAGTTTTTATTTTCCTGCCTGAAGAACTAAGTACCTTTTACTTCAAGAGCATTGCTTCTCGTACCGAAATTATCATCTGAGTAACGAAAGCGATGCTCTTTTTTTGTTCTGCAAAGCAAACCCTCAACTATAAATAGGCAACTGGAATACTAAGATTTTTTTCAATTAACCTCTTAAATTGTTCTCTTCCTTGTTTTACTAAAATAGCCTGCTGATGTTCTGCGAAAGTTTTTCTGCGGAGTTTTTTTTCTGCGGTCTGTATTCCGAGGAGTAGGGCAATTAATTTCATATCAGCATAAATTTTATCACACGTTGTCAAGAGTGTCAACCTATAGCAAGCCCACCTTTCATTTATATATAACCTAGAGTAATTATGTATCAAAAAAGACTGTCAGGACAACTAAAAAAAGTAGTACACATTTATGTGGATAACTTTTGGATAGAAATGTGTGAGGAAAGAAGATGCTTTTTTAGAGTTTAGAGTTTAGAGTTCCGTTATCGGAACATTGTTCTCACTGGGGTAGTAAAAGGGTGGAGGAATGCTTTGACAGATGGGCGGTAATCATGTTCAGCGACTGATTTAAGGAGAAGTCCGACCGATGAGACAATTTTGCCTTTGCGAGTTTGCTGTCTGTAGGCAGCAACAGCGTTCTCAAAGTGTGTGTAGAGTGATTGATTGATGTTGGCGATTCTTCCGTACTGGAGCATTTTAAGGAAGAGGCCGGAGAAGATGAATGGGTAGGTGTTGGTTGTAAATCGGATAAGATCTTTAGGTAAAAGACGTCTATTGATGAGTGCTGTTTCAAAGCGCATAGAGATTCCGTGCAGAAGTGTCGGATAGATCTGTTCGTGCTCTTCCGGGAAAGATGTCTTCTCTTTGTTTTTGCTGTCTTTTACAACTGCACACTGTGTGCCAACGGCGACGACTTTCGGATTGTTTTCAAGAAACTGTACCTGTTTTTTCAACTTAAATGCCGATGCTGTATCTGTCGGATTCATGAACGTCACAAACTGTCCTCGAGCCTGTCGTATCGCACGATTTAGACAAATTGCCGGTCCATAACGCTTCTTATTGCGAAGCACTTTTATGCGGTTGTCGCATTTTTTTAGAATGGTCGCAATTTTATAGGTGTCGTCTTTGGAGCTATCATCCACAATGATAATCTCGAGGTTCTGATGCGTCTGCTTCAGAAGGCTCTCCACGCTCTGCGGGAGCACGCTACTCGCATTGTAGACTGGGAGAATTACTGAGACTAGTGAATCGGACAATTTCATAATTTTGGGGCAATTTTGGGTCTGATTGCGCGATGCAGGGCAGAGGTTTTTGAGTCTGTGTAGTATACCTTTTTGTCATGTTTTTGTCAAGTTTCAGGGGTGTCAATTAGGCACAATTCGTGCCTAAACTGAGGGGGTAGGAGAAGGGTCTTCGTTTTTTAGTGCCTCGGTGATATTTTGTACGGCTTGTGTATCTACCTGGGAGAGTGTGGGAGTGTCCTGCTTTGTGAGAAGAGAGTGCTCCATCTCATTGAGTAGTTGTTCCTGTCCACTTAAGATAGGCTCAAGTTTTTGTTTCGCAGATTCATTGAGCGGTGCAAATTGATCTTCTTCAGGTATCCCTTCGAGGAGAATCTCCGCTGCAGCATCAAAGAAAGCAGCCTGTCTTTCAAGAGTTTGTGCGACAAATACTCTCAGTTCTTCGTTGATTTCCGTTGCCTGATCAATCGCCGTTGTCAGTACCTCTTCAACAACGGGGTCAGTTCGCAATTTTGTGATCATTTGTCGCAGTTCGTCTTTTGTCATCTTCTTTATTTGTAATGTAGTTTGAAAAATAAGTCAATTTATTGTGTACGCTTGACTTTTTTTTGGGTTTAAATCACCATATCTATATGAGTGGAATAGGACGTGCTGAAGCGCCGGTAAAACCGAACGGAGTTCTGAAAAAGCCTGGGGAGATACGGGTCGTTATTGATCCTCCAGGTGGTGCTCGTGAAGCAGCAGGTACGGTTCCAGATAAGGGGCAGGATGTGGATGCGCGAATCGGCTCCGTTGAAGCATCTCAGGCGGAGCTGCGGACCATGCTTTCTGAGATGAGCCGGAAACTTGATGTCATACAGGCGAATCAGACTCAGGAGCTCGCTGTAGAAGATTCAGCAGTCTCAGCTGGGAGACTTGCGGAGACGAGGGCATCGCTCGGTACGGCTGCTGAAGATAAAGGACAGGAGCAAAATTCTGCTGAAATGAGTGCTACTGACGGAGTAGTATCAGGGAAGAAGCCAGAGTCCACGACAACTTCTGGAAAAACAGAATCTTCAGCACCTAATTTCTCCCGTGCCCATGATGAGGGTGGAAAGTATGAAGATCCCAGAACAGCAACTACCCCAACCGAGGCGCAGGCGGTTGCGAAACAAACGGCTGATCGGGCATATTCTGACAGGCTTGCAGCCGGAGGAAAACTTTTTCAGGGAGTTGATGACTATCCCGGATCCGGGACGTTTAACAATGCGATAATGACCGATCAGGAGAAACACACACTCGCACGTGCGAATGCTCCAAAAACGGAGAGTACCTCGCGTTGGCAAAGAGTAAAGGGATTGTTTAAGAGGACAGACCAAGCGCAAGAAGCGCGTTTGCAAAAAGACAGAGATCATTGGGAGCGGGTGATGGGTCGGGCCGGAGCAGCCGGATCGAATGAAGCACCCAAGCAAACTCAGTCTTCAGTAGCACAGGGAGAGGCACCGTCACCGTCTACACAGGATAGTGTAGTGAACGTCGGGGCATCAACTCAAGCGTCTTCATCTGTAGGTGAGCCAGGGGCAACCGGTGCCTCTGATCGTTTCAGTATGACTCAGGAGCAGTGGAAGGCAAGGCTTGAAGGTGATACGGGGAAAGGTGGACCAGGTGGAGGTGAGAAGAGTGCGGAGGCAGTAGTGGCTCCGGTTGGAAAAGTAGAGCAGTCTGTCGATGCGCCAACTTATCTCTCAGATGTTGATATACTCGGACAGCCTCAGGCGGATACAGTTGTAGAGACTGTAAAAACTCCGGTTGAGACAGGATCTGTTGATGCTGCTTTGAATTCTACGCCAGTAGTTGATACCGGAGCCACATCTTCCGAACCAAATTTTGCCCGCGCTCATGATGAAGGTGGGAAATCTGAGGATCCTACAACAGCTGCGACCCCTACAGAGCTGACGACTGCTGCGAAGCAGCAAGCAGAAGATGACCACACTCAGAAGCTTTCACTTGGAGATAGACTTTTTAAGGGACTTGATGCATATCCGGGAGAGACTCCTGCGGTACGGGCGAGTACAGCAGATGCAGATCATCAGAGGAACGTCGCAGATGCTGCAGCAGACCTGAGTAAGATGCGAGCTTTTCATGAATCACAGAGAAGCAGTGCTGAGGTTGTCGCACCTGGGAAGGAAGCCAGATCACGTTTTGGGAGACTCGCGAATCGTTTCCGCACTCCTCAATGAGATTAGCGCTGTAGCAGCCTGGTAAGCCCCTGTCTGGCTTCTTCATTTTCTGACCAACGGGTGAGTGCTTGCTCATAATAGCTTTTTGCACGTTCTTTTTCGCCGATTGCCTCATAGGCACTTCCGAGCTGAGAGAATGGCCAGGTTTCGTGTGGGAGAAGTTCTGCAGATTTTCTTAGTTGTAGGATTGCTTCGTGATAAAGTCCCATGTGAGAAAGTGCTTTTCCTTTATCAAATACTGCCCAGGGTTGCCTTTTTTCCCCGTCGAGCATGAGGGCTGCTTCAAGATACTCAAGAGCTTCCCGTGGCTTGTTTCTTTTGAGAAGTAATGAACCTTTCTCTTTTCTGGAATGTGCTAAAGCGGAGGAATCTTCGTTGGGGGAGCCGATGATTGCCGCCTGTTGGTTATTTCCAAAGAGCTGTCGTGCTTTTCGGAATGCATCAAGTCCCTTCTTGTATTCACCAATTCTTCCGTACGCCGTTCCGAGCGCTGAGTAGTGCCAGGTCTCAGATGGTCGCGTATTGATGCATTGAAGTAGTATGTCGATTGCCTTTTTGACCATTGCCTCCTGTGAAGTTGCGGTTAGTGCTGTCGCATAATCGTGCATTAGCCATGTGTCTGACTGCATTTCAGGAAGTAGCTGCTCAAAACTTAGGATAGCCTGCTCGTAATGACCCATGTTTAGCTGTGTCCAGGCCTTCGCCCTGGGATCTGATGAGAGTATAGTTATTTTTTCAACAGGGTCATTTCGTGAATTCTTTACTTCAAATACCAGCTCAGCATCTGTTTCTTTGGGGTGGAGCGGATCCTGAAATTTCGGAAGAGACGCGAGGTTCTCATCAAAGATTCCGCGATTGATTTTTCTTTTTTCAGGATCCATGACCGATGGATGTTCCTGATGATATGCGATTCCGCCAGTGTTGGGAATCACGAAGAGTCCTGCAGCGATTAATTCACTGACCATATGCTCGTCGTTATATCCCCACCCTACGTATCTTTCTTCAAGGCCACACAATGTTTTTAAGAGTGCCTCTCGAGGAGCACTAACTGATAATCCCCATGCGGAACTTGCAAGTGTCCAGCCATAGTACTCATTTTCAGCATCCATGGGGAGTGTTCTATTATGGCCAGCATCTTTCATCCAGTTTGAGTCAATCATTGCGTCGTTTGTGATACGTGAATCCTGATTAAACGCATAGGGAAGTGTCGCAAGACTACCACCTCTTATGGCGTCAAGTGAAATTCTCTGATCATCTGGGCTGATGTTTGCCCGAAGACCATAGAATGCTGTGTGATCGAGTATTTCATGTCGTTTCATAAATTCTTCAACTGTGTTTGGTGTGTAGACGACATCAGGGTCTGTGATGATGACAATATCTCCCGTTGCCCGTAGTGCTCCGGAGTATCGGGCTTTGCTAATACGTCCGTTTGTTTGTCGATAGACCTTTACAGTAAGATCTTTAAGGTTTAGGTCTTGAACAATCTGTGAGATTGTTTTTTCGCCTGCATCCTCAGGAGTTCCGTCATCAATGACGATGACCTCTAGTTGTTGAGGGTATTTTGCATTGAAAGAACTTTCCTGCAGCGCTGCAAGCGATTTTGTGAGCTGTTCACCCCGTTTGTAGGTGGGGAGCACTATTGAGCAAGATTTGGTAATTTGAACCGGGTGATCTGCAGATTCATATGGATCAGCATTGAGATCGACGCCCGTTTTTTCTTTATAGAGTGCTTCTAGGGCAGAGTAGTCGTTGGAAAATTCCTGACGGAATTCAAGAAGTGTTTTTCCTTCCCGAAATAGCTGTTCGGAGGTTTTTTTACGTTCTGCTATCACTCTTGCTGCTTCAATCTCAGTTTCAGATGGCTGAGATTCGATATGCACTGATGACTCTGTCACGTCTTCCTTCGTTGAGTGGGAGAGTCTCTTTTCAAGACGTGTTGTGTCAAGGATTTTAATATGTGAGCGAATAACTCCGTCAGCATCTTTTCTGTCTGTGATTTCATACTCAGCCCCCATAAGTCGCATGGTACGAGAAAAAAAACTATAGAAGTGAGCGTTCTGATATTTGTATTCGGAGCGTTGTTTTTGCCATAACGCATCAGCGTTACTCTCAAATATTTCCCTGTCAAATTTTTCAGGAATTTCTGCGAGAAGTGCGTCATTATCCATCTCGCGTATTTTTGTGTTCTCATGAAATCCTTCATACATATTTGCGAGGGGGACCCCATCGGCCATGACAGCTAAAAATCTTCGTGGGTCGCTGACAACAGCCATTGAAGAACCGCTGACAAATTTCAGACTATCCCCCTTCCATCCGCGTGCTCCTCGTATCATCCAACCGATCTCGAGGTCTTCTGCGAGCTTTGCATATTTATTCATACCTCCTATTGCAGCATAAATTGATGTGCGAAATGCAGAAGATTTCCCCTGAAGTTTTGGTGGGTTAGGTTGCGAGGTCTCAGATCCTGGGATATAGTTTGCCATGAGGACAAGATCAAAGATGTATTTAAGTCTTTGTGCTGCTTTGAGATTTGGATTTGCGAGATACGTATCAGGTAGTGTCCATTTACCAGTAATCGCATCCAGTTTTGGATCAGTGTCGAATTGATTTATGATTGTGTGGATGTATGTTGGACTCACACCATAAATATCCGCGTCGTTATTTACGAGAATCAGTTCATCATCTGTGTGATTCCGTTCGCTTCCCCTGAGTGTCGCAAGGTCAAGTCCATATCTCCTTGCATTCCCGACGCTTCCTTCGTTTTTCTTCCAGGCTTTATGAATGTAGGATATGCGAATCTCTGGATGTTCTTCCTGAAACTCTCTTATGCGTTGCTCTGTATCATCTCGTGGTTTCTCGTCTGGATGATTATCCACTATGACAATCTCAAAAAGAGAAGGATCAAGCGGAGCTCCGTTGGCGTCTTTTTGACCGAGGAAGTGCTCGAGTGATGTTTTAATTACTCGTCCTTCCTGGTAGGCCGGGATACTGATTGCGACCCGGCAATTTTGGTCCATAGGTCTTCCTATAGAAGCGTTCATCTGAGTGAGTTCATCCCGGTATTCTTGACTAAATGACTCTATATATCGTGTTGCTTCATGTTTCTCGTCAAGTATCGCATCAGGTAGCATACTGAGGGTAGGGGAACGTCTCTTTGCGTGTTCCTCCCATTTTAGAAGACCAAGTTCGTTTACATTTCCGACTTTCTCAAGATGCTCAGCAGCCTCTCTGTTTGTGTGATCTGTATTGAGCACTGTTCTGAAAAGAGCTCTAGCCTTTTCCGTCTCCCGAAGATGCTCATATGAGACCCCAAGACGCGTCAGTCCTGAGAGTGCATCGTGATTTTTGTTGTCCTTTTGAAGCGCTTCATAGAAGAGTGCTTGTGCTAATTCTAGTTTTCCAGATTTTTCATAGACTATTCCCAGTTGCGAAGATGGCCAGGTTGAGTCAGGCATGAGGAAGCGGGATTGCTGGAGAGCCTGTATTGCTTCCTCATGTAATCCAAGTTCAGATAATGCTTTTCCTTTATCAAAAATTGACCATGGAGCTTTTGCTTCCCCAACTAGTGCGATTGCGGCTTCATAGTATCGAAGTGCTTCCAGCGGTTGATGATTTGCGAAGAGCAGTTGCTGTCCCTTTTTATGGAGAATTTGTGATTTCGTATTTGTCCGTTCTTCAAGACTGCCTTCTCCTGCGGGAATTGTCACGAGCTGGGCATCAGGCAGAGCAGGATCAATGGAGAGAGCTTTTTGATATGCTTTTAGACTTCGCTCATATCGTCCTGCGCGTCCATACGCAAGAGCGAGAAGAGAGAAGTCGCCGGCAATAGGAGAGTCATTTGTTTCTGTGAGAGCTTCTAGGGTAGTAATTGCAGCCTTCACGTTTTCTCTTTTTGCCGTCGCGGTAAATGTTCGTGCCTGATCTCTTAAAAAATTCCGATCTTCCGAAAATTGATCATGTATGCGCGTATAAATTCCAGCAGCCTCATGATGTTGTCCTTTTTGGGATATTGCTTTAG
>JBDKFM010000046.1:0-10816 GCA_039798685.1 Candidatus Parcubacteria bacterium
TCAGGAAGCAATCGGTACAGTAGGAAAAAAAATCCTCAATGATCTCGAAGCAGAATTTTTTTCACTCGAAGAAAAATCTCTTGAAAAAATTAAATCAGTCATCGACGGTGCATTTTCAGAAATTCATGCGCAGATTACATCCTCTGCTGCTGTCGCATACGTAAAAGACGATATTCTCTACGCTTTTCTCGTCGGCAGCGGATCGATACTTCTCAGAAGACAAGACAAGGTCGGCGTACTGCTTGATGAGCAACACGCAACGACACGCACAATGCAAGCCGCATCAGGAAAACTTGAGAAAGATGACCTCGTCGTCCTGCAGACTGTCGAGTTTCAGACACTCATAGGACAGGAAAAAATCATGGAGTCTTTGAAAAGCACAGCAGACAGCAGTGAAATTGCCGAAACGCTCACGCCTCTCGTCCATGGAAAAGAAGAAGGAGCGGCATCTGCAATATTCTTCACGTACCTTCCGGAACCTGAAACAGCTCTTGAAGAAGAGGCAGAGATCCTCTCCCCCGTACTATCTGCACCAGCTGCTCCTTCGCAAGAAACCCCAGAACAGACACCTCCATTCACAGAAAACAAAGATGCATTTCCTCATCCTGTCGGTACTCCAGCAACAGGGAAACCTCAAATCTCATCACTGCTACAGCCATTACTGAGAAAGGCCGGATCACTCACCCACAAACAGCGCCTCCTCATAAGCATCGCCGGAATCCTCGTTTTTGTGCTGCTTGCAAGCATTGTGTTCACAGTGATCAATGCAAAAGAGGAGAAAGCAAAAGAGGTCTTTGCAACAGTCTACGAGCCGGCTCAACAACGCTACGAGGAAGGTAATGGCCTGATAGGGCTCAATACTACACTCGCCAAAGAAAAACTTGAACAGGCTTCCGATTTACTGAAAAAAGGTGAAGATGCGATTCCGGTAGATTCACAAGAGGGCAAAAAAATATCTGCTCTGCAAGAGAAAATACAAAAAGCTCTTGAAAAAACCTCAGGCACTACACAAGCATCTGTCTCACCCGCCTCATCTGGCGACAGCACACTCTTAGGCGCTCTACTTGACGGAAATGAAAGGCTTTTTGCAACACAAGATGAGGAAACTGTCTACTTCCTCACAGAGAAACACATCAAGAAAAGTGGTGACGACGATGTTCTTGTCACTAACAATGATTTCTGGAATAGCCCTGCAGGACTCGGGACATTTCTGGGAAATCTCTACGTCCTCGACAAAAAAGAAGGCATTTTGAAATTTGTCAAAGGATCGGAAAACTATGCAAAATCCTCTTACCTAACAGGTGAAGCACCAGATCTTTCAAAAGCAGTCAGCATGACAATTGATAGTTCGATCTATGTCCTTTTTACAACAGGTGACATTGCAAAATTTACCAAAGGCGCACCTGATACATTCAAGGTCTCAGGACTCGACACTCCCCTTCGCGAGCCAAAACGTATCTTCACGACACCTGATTTTACCAATATCTATATTCTCGATAGCGGAAACAGCAGAATTGTGAGTCTTGGAAAAGACGGGGCATATAAAGAGCAATACAAAGCAGATGCGCTGAAAAAGGCACGGGATTTTACAGTGGATGAAACAAACAAAAAAGCATACTTCCTCATAGAGGACAAAATCTACAAAATTTCACTGCAATAAAAAGCCCCCGCTGACGCGGAGGCTCAGTGTGGAGATGTCCGGAAGTGATCCGGAGTCCGAAAAATATTTATAAAAACATCTACAAGCGTAGTTCATCTTTATTTGGTCGTAGCAGCTTATCCGACGAACAGGAATACTACTATCTAGGTCTATTTTTCGACGGTCAAAACCATTCCGTTTTTTTCTCTCAACTGTATTATGCCTCTATGATCCCATTGAGAAAAGATCAGAGAAACAGGTCTTAAGCTACGCGCATCGCTGCGAGAGCTGGCTGACCACCAGAAAGGAATGTAAGAAACTCTCCTACATGTGCCTTAATGGCTGAAATGCGGTTAGCATTTATTTTTTGATCTGTTTTAAGGCTAGTATCAAAGCCTGCTTGCAGTTTTTAAAGAACAGTTCCCGTCGAATCAAATCATCCCCCCTTGCCCCGCGAAGCTTTTGCGAAGTGTGGTTCGCTCGCTTCTCGAAGTAACGGTGAATATCGATCAGACTATAAAGGAACAATTTAAAGGTCGTATTTTGTCTCGCGTTCCCTATCTCTCTTTTTGATCACTTCACGCTTATCAAACTTCTTTTTTGAGCGTGCAATCGCGAGTTGAGCCTTTATGAATGTCTTCGTAGTATAGAGTAAAACAGGCACGATTGTCAAGTTTGCACCCTCAGTTTTAGCCTTGAATGAGAGTATTTCCTTCTTATGAAGGAGTAATTTTCTTGTTCGATTAGGATCATACCCCTCACTCCTCGCAAACGCGTATGGATAGATCTTGGCATTAACAAGATACGCCTCCATCCCCGATATCCTCACAAAGCTTCCGCTCAGATCCACATGGCCAAGACGGACCGCCTTCACCTCTGCACCCGTCAGGCGAATTCCGGCCTCAATCCGATCGAGTAACTCATAATCAAACTGCGCTTTCTGATTGCTTATCTTCATAGCTTGTATGCCACTTCGCAATTAATCATATAGGTATTTGGCATATACCTACCGGAGCTTTCACGCGAGATACAACTACTATAGCACTGTAAACACTCGAATAATTGCTTCGTTAGGCATTATACCTATTGTACTCTGAGAGCAGAGGGGTATATGATACCCTCCCTATTCTCCATGCGCAAGCGTAAGGCCATAGACCTTCTCTGCTCCCGCTCTCTTCAGAATACTTGCCGCCTCAGCAAGCGTCGCGCCAGAAGTCAGCACATCATCAACCAGAAAGAGTGTCTTTCCCTGCACATTCTTCCCGTCACTACACGCGATCTTAAATGCCCCTTTGATATTCTCCCTTCGCTCATCTCTATGTAATCGACTTTGCGGACTTGTCGCCCGTACTCTCTCTAATATATCGACGGTTGGGAGGCTAAATTTATCACCAATTCCCTGAGCCAAATAGGCAGCCTGATTGTACCCGCGCTGATTAAACTTTGCTTTATAGAGAGGAATCGGGACGAGGAGTGCTTTTTCCTGTCGGATACGCATAAAGTCTTCATTCTGAATAAGACCTTCATAAAAAAGATCTGTCATAAAATCCTTGAGATTATGCAGAAATGGCTTGTATTTCAACCGGTACACAAGCTTCTTTGCGACCCTACCAAACACGATGCTTGAAAAGGCACCGTCAATCACATACCTTGCCCTACATTTCTCATGGGTGAACCCTGTGTATGTATGTCTGTTACACACAAGACAGATTGGCTTGACATCAAATGAGAGATAGACGAAGCAGTCCGGACACACATACTCCCCCATCTTTCCACAGTTCACACACTTTTTAGGAAAAATGAACTCAAGCAGGCTCACACGACTAGTCTAACAAATCGGAGACGGAGGAGACAGGATTTCTTCTCATCCTGTCTGTTACTGCGGAGGAGACAGGATTCGAACCTGCGCGAGCTTGTTTAAGAGCTCAGAGGGATAGCAACCCTCCGCAATGGACCAGCTATGCGACTCCTCCAGTTGAGCCATTATACCCGCTCTGTCTCTTATTTTCTAGCTTTGGATGCGCTACAATAAATCCATGACAAAATCTTTCAACCTCCCCGCTCACATCAAAAACGAGCACCGCATCTCACCTCTCCAAACATACCTGAAAGAGATCGTCTACGGAGGCAATGACGGGATCGTCACGACATTTGCAGTCATCGCGGGATTTACCGGTGCACAGGCAGGAGTCAATACTCCCTCCTTCTCCATACTTACAGTGCTTCTTTTTGGCTTAGCAAATCTCTTCGCAGACGGCGTCTCGATGGGACTTGGGAATTTTCTCTCAATACGCTCAGAAAAAGAAGTCTATAAAACACATGAGGCGAAAGAGGCATATGAAGTGGCACACCACCCTGAAGCAGAGAAAGAGGAAACAATTGAGATCCTGCAGAGCAAAGGATTTACCCCTGAGCAGGCAAAACAGCTCACCACAATCTATGCAACAAACCCACGCTACTGGGTCTCATTTATGATGAACTACGAACTTGAGATGCCAAACCCGTCATCTGAAAACCCTGTCCTCACCGCATCTGCCACATTCGGTGCATTTGTTCTCTTCGGGATGATTCCCTTGGCTCCCTATTTTTTCAATCAGGATCCGACAAAGAGCTTTCTCTACTCAGCAGTTGCGGCACTCATCGCACTTATCCTCATCGGACTTCTCCGCTGGAGAGTGACAACTGAAACCATCACGCGCTCAGTCTCTGAGATAGTTGCGGTCGGTGGCATCTCTGCATCAATTGCCTATATCGTCGGGACATTCTTTCGAATCTGAGTATGCTCCAAAGTATTCTCATTCCATTTACCACCATCATCCTCGCTGAGTTTTTAGACAAAAGCCAGATCACGCTTCTTCTTCTCTCAGCAAAAACCAAACATCATGTTCAGCTCCTTCTTGGCGCACTCGCTGCGTTTGCGATTGTTGATGGGATTGCTATACTTTTTGGCTCACTCCTCGTCTCTTTGATTCCAGAAATCTACATAAAAATCGCTGCAGCACTCGTCTTCTTTGTCTTTGGAATCATGAGTTTACGTGCAAAAGAAGAGACACACGGGGCGATACAGACTGGAAAAAGTGCAGTAATTGCATCATTTAGCCTCATTTTCCTCTCGGAGTGGGGGGATAAGACTCAAATTGCATCAGCTGTCTTTGCCACACGTTTTCCGCCATTTCTCGTCTTTCTTGGTGTAATGCTCGCTATGCTCGTCCTCTCATTACTCGCACTCTCACTTGGAACACTCCTGAGTAAAAAAGTCTCTGCGGTAAACATTCGCAAAACAGCAGGTATACTGTTTCTCATTCTCGGCCTTTTTTTCCTCGTCTCCTGAGAGCCTCTATTTGCTTCAAATTCTGCTATAAGCTAAAATAGCTATGCTGCACTGACGGATGGGTCGCTATTTTCCACTCATCGATATGCCCTTCGCCATAAGCAAAATTGTGCCCGTAGCTCAGCTGGATAGAGCGTTAGATTGCGGATCTGAAGGTCGGAGGTTCGAGCCCTCTCGGGCACACAAAACAAAAAAACGGAGGGTTGGCTGAGCGGTTAAAAGCGACGGTTTCGAAAACCGTTCTCTCGTAAGAGGGGCACAGGTTCGAATCCTGTACCCTCCGCAGAACAATGAGTCCTCGTAGGCTAACGGATAAACCGCGGGATTCCGAATCCTGCATTGCGGGTTCGATTCCCGCCGGGGGCACAAGAGAAACAACTATCAAATAGTAAAACTATATGACATTTGAATATTCTGGCAAGTAGCCAGAATATACAATGTATCAGAACAATATGACATTTGAATATTCTGCAGGAGGAGTCGTAATAAAACGGGACAAAGGAACAGTTGAGGTGTTACTTTGCCAGCATTCTCAGCATCACGGCTGGGTCTTTCCCAAAGGAATAATTGGCGACACAAAAGAAAACGAGGGGAAAGAAGACACCGCAATCCGCGAAGTGAAAGAAGAGTGCGGCGTAGACGGCATAATCATAAAACCTCTCACACCGGTCACCTATTGGTATAAATGGGAAGGAGAGAAAAGAAAAAAAACAGTGTATTATTTTCTGATGGACTATGTCGGTGGGGACATCACAAAACATGATGATGAGATGGAAAATGTGGAATGGCTTGATCAAGAAGACGTTTCGATGCGTCTCACCTACCCATCAGACAAAAAAGTCTGGGAGGAAGCAAGAGAAATACTGGCAGATAGCAAGTAACATGGAGGGATCGCATAGTGGCCTAGTGCGTTCGCTTGGAAAGCGGATATCGCCGTAAGGTGATCGGGGGTTCGACTCCCCCTCCCTCCGCCACTAATTACGACGCTGCCTTATGAGGGGACTTCTCAAGAGGAAATGTTCTGGAGAGCCAGTCACCAGATTTCTCCATAAACGTCGGCTTTATATACTCCCTATACGGTAGATATGGCAGAAGCACAGCTTTTACGTGTTCTTTTGACATATCTCCAAGAATCACAGTTAACTCCCCCGGCACCATCGTCTTTGTCCGAATGACAAGTGATTCAACCCCATCAAACTGCTTGAAGTAAAAATCATACAGCTCCTGCCAGAGAAAAAAATAATCTTCAACCATGACTCCTTCAGTGCTTACTTTATATCGGAAATCATGTGGTGCGACAGTTTTTAACGCATAATTCACAAATACAAGCGCCAAAACGACAAGCATCAAAAAATATTGTGCAAAAAGAAAAAGGATCACCTCAACTGCGAGCATGATCAGAAGAATGTTTATAAAATACTCCTTATTCCGTTTTCGAAATGGTCTTCCCGGTGCATGCCAGGAAAGAAGCGTCTGCACGTCATCCGGACGAGTATGCGTCTCCGTATGCGCCGGCAACTCTTTCTCCGGTCTCGGGAGATCAAGCGGCTCTCTAGGAAGAAACTGCTCGTCTTTTTTGGCAGGTGTGTCCATACACTAACTCTACTCTTTTTGGGTTTGAGTCGTCAAGGAAATTTGATACAATAGCCTACACTCGGAGAAGTCGCATATCGAAACGAAGAGGAGACCCCGACCGGCAGTCGGGGGAGGCCTGATACTATCGGTATGAGAACTCTCGAGCATAAAAAGGAGAGGTCGCATAGTGGTCTAGTGCGGATGTCTTGAAAACATCTGTGGGCGCAAGCCTACCGCGAGTTCGAATCTCGCCCTCTCCGCAACGTATAAAATTTCTTCAAGAAATTTTAACGTTGCTGGGACGTTTTATTTCTAAGAAATCATTACGTCCCGCTTCTCTATATACTACGTGTACGTATTACAAAGTCAAAAAGATCTCAGTTTTTACATTGGCTATACCTCTGATCTACGAAAAAGACTCAAGGCTCATAACAACGGATATTCATTGTCAACGAAACATAAAACCCCATACGAGCTTATATTTTATGAAGCATTCCTTAATAAGACCGATACAACAAATAGAGAAATATACTTAAAGAGTGGATGGGGTTTTAGGACTATTCATAAAATGTTAAACCACTATCTTAAACAATAAGCAAAAACTATACCTCAGAGATCCTTTCTCGCGAACGTAATCCCGCTTTTCGGACAACGTTCTAAACTTGACTTCTCCGCAAAAACGTAGCACACTTTATATCGTATGCCTCCTGTCCGGCTAAATTTTTTTGTTGGAAATCTCAGATCATTTTTCCTGATCGCTTTCACGCTCTGCGTCGCAGTCTTCGGGTTTGTTTTACCCGGGCACGCTCTCGCGCAAAACACAACACAACAAGTACAAACACGATCCGATCCATTCGCGCAAGTTGATGCAGATGTCCCGCGTAACCATCACTCCTTCGCCCAGGTCGCACTCATCGATATTTCATCAGCCATTCTTTGCCAACTCATCGGAATCGATATCGTAAGCCCGGGAACCCCATGCCTTGGGATAAATGAACAGACCAAGAAAATAGGCTATGTTCAGCCTGAGACCTCGGGCGTACCTCAGCTCGGAGGAGTCATCGGTATGTCGTCTAGTCTTATCGGTGGACTCTATACGCCACCGATCTCAACGGGAGTCTATGTACAGTATCTGGCTGACAACTTCGGCATCGTCAAGCCGGCTCATGCCCAAAACGGTGCAGGATTTGACGGAATCCAGGGAACAGTGCTTGACCTCTATACACTTACCAGAAATATCGTCTACCTTCTTCTCGTCGTACTCTTCATTATCATCGGAATTGCGATTATGATTAGAGTCAAAATTGATCCCCGTACCGTCATGTCAGTACAAAATCAGATCCCCAAACTCGTCATGGGCATCATCATGATTACATTCTCTTTTGCGTTCGCGGGACTCCTCATAGATGTGATGTGGACTGTCACCTACTTTAGTATCAATGCGATGACCAGGCCAATTGCGCCATGTACCAAAGCTCGCTTCGACATAGATATTCCACCCGGCTCAATAGATCTTCGCCAAGATATAACAAATCCTCCGCTCGGTGCAGTCGCCACGCGGGATATTCTCAACAACCCTGTCGCATTTGTGACGGATATCTTCGGAGATGATACAGGCTGCTTCGGATCAGTTGACGGGATCTCAGGTCTGGCAATTGATGTGGGTAAAACTCTTGGAGACGTCCTGTCCCGCACGTTACTGGGAATTTTCGGACTCAACGAGGAGCTGAAGGGATGCAGTATCACGTCGTTTTTACCATTTACTGACGGGACAGGAGCGGAATGTCTGAAAAATGGTCTTTTCGGAATCTTGAAATATCTCATTGGCATAATCGGCTCGCTTGTAATCGGTCTTGCGATACTCATCAATCTCATCAGGATCTGGTTTACACTGCTCAAGGCCTATATCTCAATTATCCTCGGTATCATCCTCTCACCATTCTGGATCATCCTCGGATTACTCCCCGGTGGAGGACTCGGTTTCTCGCAATGGACACGACATATGGTAGCGCATCTAGCACTCTTCCCCGCAACAGCGCTCATGCTCATACTTGCAGCAATTTTTGCACAAAATAGTTCTATCAGTGAACCTTCAGGAAATGTTTTTCTTCCACCACTCATCGGCAATCCGAATATTGCTGATGGGATGGGATCTATCCTTGCCTTCGCCTTCATCATGCTGACACCCGATATGATGAAGATCATACGCGATGCGCTCAAGACTCCGCAGGGTAAATACACGGGCAACATTACAGGACGGGCAAAGTTAAATCCTGCACAGGCAGTCGGTAGCGCTGGAGGCATGGCTTATAACTGGCAAATGGCAAGACAATTACCGCTTCTCTCTAAACTTCCCGGACTCGGAGGTAGTGGCAAGGGGGATGGAATTGACCTTCACGCAGCTGGAATAGCAGCGCAACAAGGAGCACACGGAACAGCTGCGCCACACTAAAATTAAACCTCCTCTGCTCCTTCTTTAATAAGATATAGTACAACAGCCATAGCGATAAAAGGTCCAAAAAATGAAGTCATATGAGCAACAACATCTTTTGGTCTTGAAGTCGATACATCCTTAAGATATTTTCCTTGTTCTGGAGTAATATACCCATGCTCAAGAAGTAATCTTTGAATCATATAATGCCTTTCATATGCTTTCCATACAGGTGCCTGTTTTCCATAAAATCGTTGAGCAAACGACCCTGTAAAATACTGATCAAGACCCATTGCTGACTCTACACCTGGTAGTCCTTTAAATTTATCCTTAACATCTTTTACCTTTTTATCCCATTTATCAACAGCTTCATTTGCGCCAAATATTCTCATTGTCTTCAATACTCCTTTTGGTAAAAATGTAATTATTTTATTAGGAATTGTGTACGGCGCTTTATAAAGTGCAGGAATGAGTCCAGGATAATTATCCACAATCATTCCTAATATTGGAGTGTTGGAAAGACCGGTTGATCCATAAAATTTCAAGATGCCTTCAGTGAGATATGTCACTGTTTCCTTCGCCATCGAAGCATCGTAGCTCTGAATTTTTCCATATATCTCAGTAAGATGCTTGAATGCCTGATCGGGTGTACGTATATATTTTAAATCTTGTAAAAGCCCTATAATTAACCCGTTTGCTTCTCCAACGTCCTTATTCTCCCTTGCACGCCTAATAAATGCTCCTGTCGGCCCCGTCGCTGACATATCAAATTCATCAACAGGAGCATCTCCGCTCCAGAGCGTGTAGCCATGATTATATTCTCTGTTATAAATAAATTCCTGATACTGTCCTTCGAGTTCTGATCTAAATTTTTTCCCATGGTGGCCTCCATGAGCATCACCATGCGCATCATGATGCGCTGATGGATCTTCCCAGTGACCCGTCGCATCTTTATTTTTCTTAAAATCATTGAGCACTAAATCCCGGAACTTGAAAGTCGCATCCATCAACTCAGGATGCGGTAATCCCTCACCAGATACTTGTAATCGCTCCATTACTACTTCGAGTGTAATCTCCTTACCAATCACATCTGCCAGTTCCGGAATTAACTTACCACTTGCATCATGTTTGTTTTCAACCCCGTCAAATGTATATCCCTCGCGAAGCAACACATCTCTCATCTGATACATCTTGCTCTCAAGAAAAAGTAAATTATTCTGCACTTGCAATAACACCTTTGCAGATGTCATTTTTGGATCATTATGATCCACTGGAGCGCTTCTATACCAGGCATCCACTTCTCCTTTTAATCTTTTTTGCATTTTATACGACTTCAAAAACATTCTCCCAGGTTGAAGTCTTGCAATTGAAAAAAGAACCTTTTTTGACTCCATCACCTCGCCACTCCCAGAATCTTGATTTGGTCTTCTATTCCTCTCAAGACGAAGTCCAGTACCGATCCAATTAGAGTACTCATTTTGATAACGCGCTTTCTGATCGTTGTTCAATGAATTAAACACTCTCTGAACCTGATTAGATACCTGAATCCTATCATCTGGATCAACAATTTCGCCTGACATAACCCTCATGAGTTTTTGTCCACGATCCAGAAACCACCCAGCTCCAGAGATTTTCGCTGGATCCTGGCCCACTCTCCATGAGAGAAATCCAAACGCATCACCACAAAATCCTGGATTCTGACGCCTAAGCTGTAATTTCTCACCATGTTCACCATCAAGTATTGCACGAATGTTCTCAGAACCTACTTTCTCATCTGTTGCTAAATGCTCGAGATGTTCCATTTGCTTTGTGAACCATGGCTTACGTATTCCTAGAACCT
>JBDKFM010000047.1:0-10504 GCA_039798685.1 Candidatus Parcubacteria bacterium
CAGCCTGATCGTTAAGATTCGTTTTTATCGGACTATCTTGAAGTGCATTAATTCTCTTCCATGTGGCTTCGAGCGCCCGAGTGAGAAGTTGTAGTTCTTCAGAATTTTCAGGCGGATCGACTGGTGTTAATGTTGGAGTTGGAGGAATCTTTTTCGCGTCAAGACTGGTTGTGAGTCCTACAGGATTTGATGTAAGTAACTCTTCTTGCGTGAGGGTGCTTTTCGCGTCAGTAAATAAGGTAAATGAATCTTTCGTTTTTACTACATGTGATGCAAGGAACGACGTGAGAAGAAGTAGTATTACTGTAAGCCCAATTGCGTATTCTCTTTTTTTGTTAGCAACCGATGTGAAATAGTAAAAAAGAAACTGCTGTTTTATTTTTTGTAGAGTTTCCATGCTGCTATTTTCTTACGAATATTATAGCGTTCGGAATATTCCGCCCGGGGCCTACCTTGTATCCTCCTGACCAGAGTGCTGTTGATCCTCCACTGTCAAGATTTAGGGCGTTCTCAAGACCTAGTGTTTTCAGTACATGCGCAACTTCGGCAACCGTAGCATTGTGTACGACTCCAATATAGACTGTATTTCCTTTATTACCGACAAAGCTTCTTGAGCCCTTGCTGCCCTTTTTGGGATCTCCATCTCCTCCAAATGTTATGTTGCCGCCTGAGAGTAGGAGTGGTTGGTTTGCGATGACACCATCTACTCCTGTGTCACGACCCCATTCCAGTGAGCGTCCCACGAAGCGAATCGATCCACCAAGAAAGATGACCGCCGGCACATTACTGTAGACGTTATTATCTGAGTTGAAATACACTTTGTTTTTATTCATGAGAAGCGTATCAAACGAATTTGTTTTTCCGGCACAGCTCGGGTAGGATTCCGGACAAAAGTAGGATCCGTTAATGCCTGCGAATCCACCACTCCGTGAGACATAGTCACCAAGTGAGAGGACGGGGCAGTTATTTGCACATGTGCCATCAGATGCCGTATCGACAATTACGCGTGTAGATCCGAGATCAGCCGAGACAATATCGACAAGATATGTCCCAATCCCTGCATCGACCTGCTGCCTGCTAAATCCGCTTCCGGGAGGGGTGTTTTTTGCAGGAACATTCGCTGGAATCGAGAATGAGCTACTCACTTTATCTGTTTCTGTTTGTATTTTCTTACTGAGATCTGTGAGCTCTGCTTCTGCGGACGCATAATTTTTCTCTGATAAAAGTGTAAGTGTTTTTGCAAATTGTGCATCGAACCCTTTTACATTTTTTGATATTTCTTTTACCTTTAAAAGGTTTTCATAGGTCACGACCGCTTTTTTATATGTTTTTTGTATACTCAGAATCTCAGATTTCAGATCCTGATTAATTTTGTACTGATCCTGATTGAGTAGTTCATTAAGCTGTGCAGATGTAGATGCAAGTGCTTCTGTGAGCACTGCTTGTTCAGAAGTCGCGTCAGCGAGTTCGCGTCTTTGCGTGAGTAAAACTGTCAAAAAAATGCCTGTTATTACGAGGAGGATGATACATGCCATCACCCCAAGGCGAAGAGGGGATGAGAAGGATCTCAGAAGCGGGCGGCGTAGCATACGTTTTAGTATAAATGAGTGGCAGACACTGTCAAGCTCGGGGGGAGAGGATGTGTGCTTTTAAACGATCAACATTTTCTTTATCAGGGCCGGTTTTATCAAATCCGGGAGTTTCAAGTATAAAGGGGAGTTTTTTTGTTTTCGGATCATTAAGGAGAAGGTGAAATGTTTCTGGAGGGATTGTTCCTTCTCCGATATTTTCATGTCTGTCGCGATATGATCCGAGCGGATCCTTGCTGTCATTTACCTGAATTACTTCGAGTCGGTCTAGGCCTATCTTCTCATCAAATTCAGAGAAGTATGTATCAAAAGACGTTTTTGTTCCAAGGTCGTACCCTGCTGCAAATAAATGACAGGTATCCAGACATATTTTGATGCGAGGATGGTGCAAGGTTTTGACGATAAGAGAGAGTTCCTCGAGGGTCGTACCAATTTTTTTGTTGCCTGCGTTTTCAATGATAAAAAAAGTATTTTCAGGAGTATTTTTAAGAATTTCTTCGATGTTTCGAAAAAGTATCTCGTAATTTTTCTCCCGATCCTTAAATGATCCGAGGTGGATGATGCTACCGAGAATTCCCATTTTTTCCGCCAGTTTCAGCTCAGCAATCATGGTATGTATTGATTGCTCACCTATTCGTGTATCGTCAGCAAGATTCACAAGATACGATGCATGAAAGTAGATAGGTGCTATATTTGTCAGCGAACTTTTTTCCCGAAAAGTATTACAGACCTCATCTGAAACAGGAATTCGTTGCCATTGTCTTGGAGAGCTGGAGAATATCTGCAGGCAGTTACCGCCTATTTCCTGGGTCTTTGTAAGTGCATTTGTAAAATTACCTGCAATTGAAAGGTGGGCTCCTATAAGGGGTGTTGTCATTCGTCTCCTATGGTATCTTTTTCGAGATGATACCGTTTTTCAATTTTTTTTAGTTTGTCATTGATCGCCCGTTCAATATCAACACCTGCGACACTCCCAAGTTGAAACGTTGTGATAATCACATCAGCAAATTCTTCATAGAAATTCCGTTTATCGAATTTTGCAAGCTTAGATTTTCGTTGCAGCTTGAGTACTGAGAGAATGTCATTGCAGAGTTCTCCGACTTCTTCGTTTAGTTTGATCGTTTTTGTGAGAATCTCTTTTTCCGTTTGTGAATAAAGTTTATATTTCGGTCTGGTTTTCTCATTAAATTTTTTTACTTGATCCTGAAGCGCCCGTATATTCATATTCTGAGTATAGCATAGTAGTTTCGGCGTTGAGAATTTAGGGATAAGATCGTACAATGGCATCGTGATTACAGAAGAGACTATTACTCAGGCAAAGAAGCATTTCAAAAAGAACGATGCGGTCTTGGGGAAGATTGTTGATGTCGTTGTGTTATCTGAATGGAGGAAGAACGGTAATTACTTTGTCGATCTTGTTGAGTCAATTGTCTCGCAGCAGTTGTCGGTCAAGGCAGCAGATACTATCTGGAAGAGATTTTTGGGATTATTTCCGGATGAAAGAGTAGATCCTGAGACAGTAGTGTCGCTCCCTGAGCAGCGTATTCGTGACGCCGGTATTTCATGGCAGAAGATTTCTTACATTAAGGATTTAGCGAAAAAAACACTTGAAAGTGGGATCGTATTTGAGCAATTTGAGATCATGACAGACGAGGAGATTATCAATGAGTTGGTGAAGGTGAGGGGAATCGGTCGTTGGACAGCGGAGATGTTTCTCATGTTTAGTATGGGGAGGCAAGATATTTTTTCGTATGGCGATCTCGGTCTTCGTCGTGCGATGCAAAATCTCTACGCTTTGCGGAAAGAACCCTCATCGCAGAGAGCAACGCAAATCGCAAATAAATGGAAGCCGTTTCGCACGATTGCGTGCAGATATCTCTGGGCAAGTCTCGATCAGAAAATCGCAGAATAATATAAAATATGATATAACTGTAGTTATTGTTTAGGTGATTAAATGAAGCAAATGACTCATACACATCTTCTGTCAGAAAAAGCAAAACTTGTACGTTCCTGGTCACTTAGGTCTACGACTGCAGCTGGATCAGGACACCCGACGACCTGCATGTCGGCTGCTGATTTAACGACGGTATTATTTGATAAATATTTTCGTTATAACCTACATGATCCACTCGATCATGGTAATGATAGATTTATCCTTTCGAAAGGACATGCTGCACCGTTGTTATATACACTGTTTGCGTTGAGTGGCGCTTTTTCTCCAGATGAGTTATTAACGCTTCGAAAATTTGATAGTCGACTTGAGGGACATCCTACTCCCCGATTTCCATTTAGTGACGCTTCAACAGGCTCGCTTGGTCAGGGGCTCTCAATAGGTGCCGGACTTGCGCTTGTCGCGAAACGTGAAAAATTACCGTACAGAACATTCGTTCTCACCGGGGATGGTGAACTCGCAGAAGGACAGGTATGGGAGGCATTGAATTTCGCATCCTATTATAAACTTGATAATCTCATTGTGATCGCAGACATCAATCGACTTGGCCAAAGTCAGGAAACAATGTTTGAGCATCATATCGATGAATACATGAATAGGTTCAGGGCGTTTGGAGCAGATGTTATCGGAATTGATGGTCATAATTTCTCTGAGATTGATAAGGCATATGAAGATGCATTGTCGAATAAGAGCGGGAAGCCGTATATTATTGTTGCAAAGACATTTAAGGGAAGCGGTGTTTCGTTTCTTGAAAATAAAGACGGGTGGCATGGAAAACCACTGAAAGATGATGATCTCAAAAAAGCACTTGATGAACTCGGAGATATAGATGAGTCGCTCCGGTTTACATTAAAAAAACAGTCTCTGGTAAAGACTATGACAGCAAAGAAGGTTTCTCATGCGAAGAGTTCGTTCACATTTAAGCGAGGAGATGAGATTGCAACACGTGAAGTGTATGGTGAAGTGTTGGCAGAGATTGGTGAGACAGACGCCGGAATTTATTCACTTGATGCAGAGGTAAAGAACTCTACATTCAGTCAGGATTTTAAAAAAGTATTTCCTTCAAGGTTCGTTGAGTGTTTTATTGCAGAGCAGAATATGGTTGGGGTAGCTGTGGGAATGGCACGGATCGGAAAAAAACCATTTGTTTCCACATTTGCAGCATTTCTGACAAGGGCTTTTGACCAAATTCGAATGGCGGGAATTGGTCAAGCAAATATTTGTTTTGTTGGATCTCATTCCGGAGTTTCAATAGGTGAAGACGGATCATCCCAGATGGGACTTGAGGATATCGCAATGTTTGGCGTATTGCCTGATTCCGTTGTGATACATCCCGCAGATGCGGTCACGACCGTTATGATGTTGCCACAACTTGCGTCACATGTGGGAATTTCTTACCTGCGAACACTCCGCCCGAAAACACCTGTTCTCTATGATGATAATGAAACGTTTCATATAGGGGGATCAAAGATGCTGAAGTCATCAGATGATGATGTGTTGACTGTTGTTGCATCAGGTATCACGGTACATGAGGCGTTAAAAGCATATGAAATTCTTCAAAAGGATGGAGTTACGATACGGGTTCTTGACTGCTATAGTATAAAGCCAGTAGACAAAGAGGCGCTTTTGCAGAGTATTGCAGCGACGAAGATGAAAATTATCCTCACCGTCGAAGATCATTTTGATCATGGGGGTCTTGGTGATTATGTTCTTGATGCTGTCTCAGATTCCGAGGCGCATGTGCAGAAGCTCTCTGTGAAAAAGTTTTCCCGTTCCGGTAAGGGTGTTGAGCTGCTTTCTGATGCAGGTGTTGATGCTCATGCGATAGTGGAGGCGGTTCGTAGCATGATCAAATGATGACAGATCTTTCCCCGGTAACACTTCAGGTTTCCTTAGTAGCAAAAGCGGCAGGTGATCTTGCCCTGACATATCTTGCAAAAGGGTTCTCAACACATAGTAAGGGAGGAGCTGATTTTGCAACTGAAGCAGATGATGCAGTCGATGCGTTTCTTCGTAAAGAACTCTCTCAAAACTTTCCCGGCACTGATTTTCTCACAGAAGAAACTGCGCCGGATGAGTACGTCTCATTTATTGAGAAAGAGAGACTTTGGGTAATTGATCCAATTGATGGTACAACGAATTTTTCCCGCGGCAGTACGCATTTTGCAATTTCAATCGCGCTTGTTGAAAAAGGGAGACCCGTACTCGGTGTCGTGTACCTTCCGCTTGAGCAGAAGCTCTATTCTGCTGAGAGAAATACTCAATCTTCGAGGTTAAACGATCTTCCAATACAAGTTTCTCAGGTAAGTGCATTACAGGAGGCACTTGTGTGTTGTGATTGGTCATGGGAAATTGAAAAGCGAACAGCGACTCATCAGGCGCTTGCAAAAATTCTTTCTTCTGTCCGGGCTGTTGAGTGCAGGGGAAGTGCTGCATCTGATATTGCATCGGTAGCATCAGGAAATATTGATGCATATTTCAATTACGGGTTGAAACCTTGGGATTGTGCTGCTGCACTGTTGATAGCTGAGAAAGCGGGAGCTGGTATCATGAGTCTGCAAGGAAATGAATGGAGTGTTTTTTCGCCAGACTTACTGGTAACAAACGGAAAAATTGATGCAGAGTTACATCATTATTTTTTGTAATTATTTGCAAAAAGTAGAACTTATACCTACAATGGAATCGTGAAAGAGGCTGCCCATTCCAGAAAATCTCCGGAGTCCCCATCAATCTCAAAAGGAGTATTTGCACTCGTTGCGTTGATTTTGATTTTACTTGTTGTGCAGTTTTCTTTAAGTGCCAATCCTAATGGAATCGTGAAAGGTGTGAAGACAGAGAAATTAAATGCTGAAGAAAATGAAAAAGTATCAAAAGCAAAAGAAAGACTTCAGAATACAATTGAAGATCAATTTAATGACATTAAAAATCAGGTGACACAACTCGATCCTGAAGATGTCGTACAGTCGTCGCCTCAGGTACAAAAAATCATACGCGATCTGAAGGAGCTCCAAGGGGTCCCGAAAGAGGAGTTGCGAAATGTTTGTGAGAACATGTGTAAGAGCTTGTAGTATACGGGAGTTATCAAAGAGAACGAGAATGAAAAAAATAAAAAAGTTTTTTCGGGAACTTGGTCCGGGATTTATCACAGGCGCATCGGACGATGATCCTGCAGGAATCGCAACATACTCAATCACAGGTGCCATGTTCGGTTTCGCCCAGTTATGGCTTGCGGTCTTCTCGGTTCCCCTCATGATCGCAGTCCAAGAGATGTGTGGAAGGATCGGTCTTGTGACGGGGAAAGGTCTTGCTTCTGTGATGAAGAAGCATTATTCGCAGAAGCTACTTTCTGCGTGCATTCTTCTTCTCCTTTTTGCAAATACTGTGAATTTGGGTGCAGATCTTGGGGCAATGGCTGCTGCAGCGCAGCTACTTATTCCATTACCATTTACAGTGCTTCTTATTGGTATGACTGTGTTGATTCTTATTCTTGAGATTTTTGTCTCATATAAGGTGTATGCGAAATACCTGAAGTTTCTCTGTCTTTCATTACTCGCCTATATAGCGTCACTTTTTTTTGTGAAACTTAATTGGGGTGATGTGTTATACGCGACATTTGTTCCGCATCTTTCTTTTTCAAAAATGTACCTTTTTAATATTGTTGCATTTCTTGGGACGACAATCTCCCCATATCTTTTCTTTTGGCAGGCGAGTGAAGAGGTAGAGGATGAGGTATTGCATCATAAGTTAAGAAGAATGGGGAGTGGGGTTCCGCATGTGACGCCACGCGACCTCTCACGACTTAGAAAAGATACTGCAATAGGGATGTTTTTTTCGCAGGTTGTTGCCTGGGCTATCGTCGTCGTCACGGGAGCGACTCTTTATAACGCAGGTATTCATCATATTACGTCTGCGACAGAGGCAGCAGAGGCGCTTCGTCCTTTTGCAGGAGATTCAGCGTTTTTGTTATTTGCACTTGGGATTATCGGAACAGGATTTTTAGTGGTCCCAATTCTTTCTGGATCTGTGTCGTATGCGGTTGCCGAGACATTCTCTTGGAAGGAAGGACTGTATCTGAAGCTTCGTAAAGCACATGGATTTTATGGGGTCATTACAATTGCGACTCTTGTGGGACTTCTTATAAATTTTGTCGGAATAAATCCATTCAGCGCACTTTACTATAGTGCTGTTGTGAATGGTATTGTTGCGGTGCCGCTTCTGATTATTATAATGCTGATAGCAAATAATAAACAGATTTTGGGTAGCAGGACGAATGGTCCCGTACTTAATGCACTAGGACTCCTTACAATAATTGTAATGGGAGTGAGCGCAGTAGCATTAGTCTACGACCTTCTGGTACACTAAAGCCCCTATGGACGAGATCAAAAAGCGATACGAGAAACTTCTTGAGAAGATGGATCTTGATGAGAAAAGAAAACAGATCCGTGTACTTGAAGCAGAGAGCATGAAACCTGATTTTTGGCAGGATCATCACACTGCAGGAGAGAAAATGAAGGAGCTTTCCTCACTTCAGAAGGATATCGAGGAGATGGAGCTTCTTGGACTCTGTATACAGGAAGGAAATGAGAGAGAGGCTGCAGAGTTACTTGATGCGCGTGAAGAGTTTTTGTTTTTTTCTGGTAAGTATGACGAGTCAGGAGCCATTCTCTCTATTCATTCAGGGCAGGGTGGGACGGAGGCTATGGATTGGGCAGAGATGCTTTACCGTATGTATACCCGTTTTTTTGAAAGAAAAGGATGGGGGTATGAAGTAATCGAACAAACCCCCGGAGAAGAAGCAGGTCTTAAGAGTGTTGCAATTAGCGTAAATGGGAAATATGCGTATGGGTTTTTGAAATTCGAGGCGGGAACTCATCGTCTTGTGAGACAATCACCTTTTAATGCTGATAATCTTCGTCAGACATCATTTGCCCTCGTTGAGGTCTTGCCTCAGATTGATCAGGATCCAGACATTGTGATCAAGGAAGAAGATATCGAATTTGATGCGTTTCGGGCGGGAGGACATGGAGGGCAAAATGTGAATAAAGTTTCAACGGCTGTGAGGATCAAGCATAAGCCGACCGGTATTGTCGTGACTGCTTCGACAGAGCGCTATCAAAATCAAAACAGAGAGTATGCGATGAAACATCTGCGTGCAAAACTTTGGCTACTTCGGGAAGAAGAACGTAAAAAAGAAGAAGCGAAGCTGAAAGGAGGGTATAAGATTGCAGGCTGGGGCAACCAGATCCGTTCGTATGTACTCCATCCCTATCAGATGGTAAAGGATTTACGGACAGAGTACGAAACCGGGAATACGCAGGCAGTTCTTGATGGCGATCTGGATATGTTTATCGAGGAAGAGCTTCGGAAGCTTTCTTAAAATGTAACTATATCTACAGACTGAGAAGGTAATCCTCCAGAGTTTTTATTAATTGCTTTTACTAAAAATGCTTCTTCTCTTCTCCATCTCTTTTGTTTTGCACTCGAGACAGATGAGTTAGCTGCCTGACTATCTGTGATTTTTACTCTTAATCGTTGGAGCTGATCTTGTCTTGCTGCATCACCACTTAGTACATGGGAAATTCCCTTCTCATACTTGGTGGATGAGAGGGCTTCTGATTGTATGACACCAGAAGTTACCGCATGAGCTATTTCTGGTACATATTCTGGTAATCTGTGAGGTTCGAAAATTTTATTTCCTTGTTGATCAAGACTCTGTATTGGTTGAGTCGTCCTGTCGAATGGCGGACTCTGGTGAGTTTCAGGTTGTGTCATATGTATCAATGCGGATTATACTGTATCACATTTCCTGTTGCAAGGTGGGGTTGTCAAATAGTAGAAAATGTGGTTAACTAGAACGGGTGATTGATCGTGGATAAAAAGCCAATTCAAAAAGCAGAAGAGCCACTGGAAGAACTGATGCACGATCTCTCTCCAAAAAAAGAGGTATCTACAATGAAAATAATTGTTATTCTTCTTATCGTTTCGCTTTTAGGAGTAGGAACAGGATTTCTTATCTCAAAAACCGGAGTTGGAGCGGGAATTCTTCCGGGCGGTGCAACTGCAACTACAGCAGGCGGCATACAAAAAGGCAAGATTTATGGATCAAATGACACTAAAACATTTAAAGATGTCGCTGAAGGCGTACTGAAGGAGGGTGGGGTAGAGGGTGAAGGACAGTTCCATCTCGTACGTCCTGGGGGTGAGAGCCAGAACGTGTATCTTACATCATCACTCGTAGATCTTTCTGAGTTTAAAGGAAAAAAAGTAAAGGTATGGGGACAAACTATGGCAGCGCAAACAGCCGGTTGGCTCATGGATGTAGGGCGTGTTCAGGTCCTCTAGATTTTAGAAATCTGCTCATATGATTCGTTTAGAAAACGTCACAAAGACTTTCGGTACAGGGGCTTCAGCGGTTATCGATCTTTCTCTCTCTATTGAGAAGGGCGAGTTTGTGTTTATGGTCGGCCCTTCAGGTTCAGGTAAAACGACGTTTCTTCGATTACTTATCCGTGACATGATACCCTCTAAAGGTTCAATTTTCCTTGGCGATTGGGATATTACTAAGTTGCCAAATAATAAAGTTCCTCATCTCCGTAAGCGCATCGGTGTTGTGTTTCAGGATTTGAAAATGTTGATGGATCGTACAATTTTTGAGAACATAATGCTCCCACTCGAGATGGCGAATGTTGATACAAAAATCGCAAAGCAACAAGTTGAGCAGATATTAGGACAGGTAGGGATTCTTGAGCACAAAGACAAATTTCCTATTCAGCTTTCAGGCGGAGAATTGCAGCGTGCTGCGATTGCTCGCGCACTTGTCTTTTCACCGGAAATTCTTCTTGCCGATGAACCTACTGGAAATCTTGATACGACAACTTCATGGGAGATTGTGAAGCTTCTTCAGGATATTAATGCACTTGGGACAACAGTTATTATGGCGACGCACAATACAGATATAGTGAAT
>JBDKFM010000048.1:0-10153 GCA_039798685.1 Candidatus Parcubacteria bacterium
AAAAAGAGCAGGCAATCTTTCAGTATATAGTCGGGTCGTTTTATAAATGAGAATTATAATAAAGACTCCGAAGACGAAATGTAATCCCTTCGCATAACTCTCTCCCAATGAGAGTGCACCAACGTAGAAAAACTCTCCAAGTCTCGGCATTGCCGAGTAGTACAACAATCCTCCTGGAACAAAAAGCCCTGTTCCCTGCTTAAGATACAGTTTCGCAAGTGTGAGATGATACCATAGAGCATCAAATGAGAGTTCCGGCCCTAGAACACCGACTACATTTACTAAAGCCATAAGAATAAGCAACGTCACCAAGACTTTCTCAATCGAAGAAAGTTGTGCAACAATCAATGGAATAAACTTACATAATGAAAGTACACGACGATAAAACAAGCAAAAAAGTACAATCAGAAAACTGCACATCACCAACTGAACACTCTGACGGGTAAGAAGGCCGACAAGTCCGAGCTGATAGAGAAGAAAACCATATATTCCAATAAGTAATCCAACAATAATCATAGAAGCATAAAAATATAATCTTGGTCGACTTGTTGAATCAATCGAACCTTTTTCGACAACATAAGTGATTTCACGACATCGTCTCCAGCCTGCATTTCTGTGCCGAGGACACGATACCCGTCGTTTTTCAACGTCGCATACTCACGACTATGTACGATGATATATTTTATACCTAAACTCTTCATTCTGCGAAGCGAAGATTCCGAAGGGAATTTTTGAAGTAAATCTGTGACCTGTCGTTGCCAGGGAGGTGGCGAAAACCCACTCGCTCCATTTACCATTTTTAAGTTGTGTACTGAAGAATAGTAAACTCTCATAAGCTCTTGTGTTGAATAAGGTGCCATACTCCAGTTATATATAGGCATTTCGATAATCGCCGCATTTGTATCCAATTTTTTTACCACTTCATATACTTTTGGAAATTCAATCTTTTGCGGTACCTTATATAACCTCATTGGGTTATACTCAGCAACAATCAAAAAGAACATCAAGAAATAGAGACTACACTTTTTAAACACTGTAAACTTGTCTATTATCAAAGCGACAACGAGCGATACACTGACTGACATATACAACACAAAAAGCATCTCCCAACGATATGCAGCACGAATTCCCTGAAACCCCGGGATTAGATAATAAAAAAGCGCATATGGGAGTGGGATCACAAACGGGAGGTGCACTGTCCTTCTTTCAAGATGCAGCACAGGTCCGAAACTCAAAATCAATCCGACAACTGCAATAACGAGTATTGAGAGGAGAAACACTGATAACCTTTTTCTGTTCTGAATTGCATAACAAAACGAAGTAATTGAGAGAAGTAAGAACACAAACCCGATATACCCGACCTTATATTCTGCATTTTCCGGATAATTATTATTTTGTGAAAAATAATGTAGAAGTGGCCATAAACGAGTAAGATCATTCGGGTAAAAGAGATCTTCAGGTTGTAAGCTCAGATGCACTGCTTCCCGGATATCTCTTCGAAATGAAAATTCATGCGCTGTCTGAAAATATGGAATGATGAGAGGGAGGAGAATAACAGTTGAGATCAATAATGAAATTACATGCTTCATCTGAAAAAGATTAAAAACGTTCTGCCGCGATCGGACAAGTGTAAAAATTGTCAGGATCGTACAAGAAAATAGAATAAAATAACCCGGGAGAAAACTGTTCCACACCTGGATCTGAAAGAAAAGAAGTGTCAAAAGAAAGTAACTAAATTTTCTCTTCTCGAGCCATTTATTGTAAAAAAACACCGCGAGAAGCACCCATCCGATTGCAAGAATCTGCACATGTACATTTTTATCCAAAGTTACCGGGGAGTACTGAAGCAACAACCCTGCTAAAATCCCAGAAAAAAAACTTTTTGTTACCGAATAGGTTTGTACAAATGCAGCAAATCCCAGTAAAAAAAGCGAGAATATAAGTGTCGTATTGAGAGTTGAGATTGGTTCACCCGAGATTAGATAAGGAACTCCTGAAATGAGCGCTGAGCTCAGATGCAGATCAGAATAGCTAAGTACCGAGTGGAATGGATAAAAAATATTTGCTTCAAAAAGATTCAGTGGGTCTGAAAAAATGTTCCGCAACACAGAAACATGTATCCAGGAAATGAGCAACTCATCTCTCAAGTTTGTAGCAAGATTTCCTATACGAAATGCGAGCGGAAAGGTTATGTATACTGCGCTTGCGGCAAATATGCCTGCTGAGAGAATATAGAGCAGGATCTTTCGTCGTATTATTTGAACAAACATAAAGATACTCTACATGCAAGATGAGATACAAAGAGGAAAAGCAAAAAAATTGACCAGATAAAAAACAGTACTTGAAGCAAATTACGACGTTTCATAGTTGTGGAGCAGAAGAAATTCTGAGAAACCCCAGATATAATTTTGAAAATAATGATCTAGTACTTTTTGGAGATGCAATATCAATATGCACAGTTCTTAAACCTACTCCCGTCATCTTTCCTTCAAAAACCCACATCTCAAAGTCTTTACTTTTATACACTACTCCATTGAACTTGTTTTTAAGATGTCTAAAAAGCGTGTTCTCCTTGTCGCACGCTGTCCTGCATGAATACACAATTGCTGCGATCTCCTTCCCTGCGAAATCTACCTGATCGTCTTCGAGTATAAATGTGTGATGTCGGAAACCAAACTGAAAAATATCAGGATCAATAATACCTTTTCTATTCACAGCAATTGATGCATAATCAGGTATATTTTCTGATGCGATTCGTGCCAACTCATAACGAAACATATTTCCTTTTGTCTCATTCACCTTCCAGTCAATCACTATAAAAAAATAAAGGTAACTTAACACTAACGCGGCGACAAAGAATATCCATTTTCTTCTCAAATATTTCATCACGACATACGCAGAAGAAAAAAGAATAGACGGGAGAAGGTAGTACAACCAGTAAGGATGACCGTATGACCCTTCAGGGTAGAGCAGCACATGCAGTAATCCGAAAGACAGGAGAGAAAATACTAAACATGACATCTCACTCTTTCGCCGTGTCTCTTTTATGAAATACCAGACTGAAAAAAGTACCAAGAATGGATTAAAATAGAGAAAAAGTCGGGTAGATTGTGTGAGAAACCACAGGTAAACCCAATCACCTTGCACTATCAAATTTCCAACACTTCTATTCAAAAAGCCATTGTAAAGAAAGTTCAGATCTCCCTGAAGCATTGAGGCGTACACCATATAGCAGAAACCACTACAGATAGTGACAGTCAAAAATAACAAACCTAATTTTTTCTGTTTTTTGTAAAAAAAGAAGGGTTGCATGCATAGCGCAAAATATATCATCGGCCAATCCGTCACTGTTCCGAGTACACCCGACAAAAAAAATATAATCATCCATGTAAGACTTTTTGACTTGGCGTACAATAGAAAACTGTACACAGACAACAATGCAAAACACAATACAAGAGATTCTTGTCCGATCATCTTCCCAAACACTATACTTGCGGGAATTACTGAAAGACATACAACTACAATAGATGCATATACCCTGTCGACTATCAGTCGTGCAATCAAATAAAGCAACACTGAGCTCGATAATGCAGCAATGAGTGAGATTAGTCTTCCGCTAAAAAAAGATTCACCGAATAATGTAAATATCAATGCAATACCCAAAGAGAGTAGTGGAGGATGATTGAGATAATACAAAGGCGCACTAGGGAGAGTTTCCTGGACAGATATAATCGGTGAAAATAAAGTCGGCAGAAATCCAAACTGGATGTAATTATGTGCAATAAGCGTATATATATTATAATTCCACGCATTGTAACCAACGTAAGGGAGAGTGCTTCCATAAAGGAGACAAAGAATAATAAGAAAGAAAGAAAAGAGGACAGGGAAAAAGGATTGTATTGTATGTTTAAACTTTTTTTTCTGCATCATTCCACAAAAGCCATACTTTTGCACGGACAAGAAATGTATAAAAACTCATTCCTATCGCATTGATAAGCCCGGCGGTCCCATCAAGTAGTCCAAGCCGAAAAAAATAATTCCAGCAAAATTTAAAAATTGGCATCAGAAGTATTTCAAAAAAATGAGATTTTTTTTGTAACTCATACAGTTCGTCTGCCCTCAATGTACTGTAATAGTTGATACGTCTGAGAAATTCATTTACCCCACCTCTCTGATCATGGATAATCGGAATGCGTATTGACTCAACATCTCCATCGATCTCCCATCTTTCATGCACCTTCCCCACCCATTTTCCAGTTCCTTTTCTTCCTAAGCGGAGTAACGAAAACTGAAAAAATTCTCCGAATCTCATCTTCTTCCCTTCCCAAACAGTGACTCTTGGGATTCTGAAACCGACAACAGAGGTATTTTGAATTCGAGTGAGAATCGCGTCTGCCAATGGCTTCTCTACTCTCTCATCAGCATCTAGAAACAAAACCCATTTTGTATTTACCTTTGAAAACGCATAATTCCGCTGAGAAGCAAAATCATTATTGAGTTTTCTTTTAAATACACGTCCACCTTCAGATGCAGCAATTTCAACAGTATTATCATCTGAATAATCATCGATCACGATGATTTCATCACACCAGGCAAGAGATCTGATACAGCTACGGATTGCCTCCTCCTCATTCTTTGTCAAAATTACAGCAGAAACATTTGTCACAACAGAACAATAATAACATGACTTCTATGGGAGTGGATAGCTATTTCGCATTTATCGGGGTAAATGATAGAATAAATTTCTCAAACTATGAAAGATATAGTGATACTTGGAGGATGTGGATATATTGGAAGTCGGCTTTTTCTGCACTTGCGAAAACGGAGACTTAGCGTTGATACTGTAGATACAGAACTCTTTGGAAACTACATTAACCCGAACAATATACAGTGCGATTACAGCGAATTACCTGCAAACTTCTTTAGTAAGTACAATACTGTTATTCTACTTGCCGGACATTCAACAGTTGGCATGTGTGATGATGATAAAATCGGAGCACTAAAAAATAACATTGAAAACTTTGCAGGACTACTCAGTAAATTAAAAAAACAAAAATTGATTTATGCGAGTACGTATAGAATTTATGATGGCATCTCCGGACACCCGGTCAATGAGACTGAGAACTTTCAAGAACCCTCCTCGCTCTATACTTTGACAAAAAAAACCATTGATTACTACGCTTCACTCACAGATATAGAGTTCTATAGCCTCCGCATGGCAACTGTAAACGGATTTTCACCAAACCTGAGAACAAATCAAATAATAAACAAACTCTTTCTTGAAAGCAAAAAGAAGAAAGCGATCACAATCTATGACCCTGAAAAAATTTTTACTGTACTTGGGATAGGAGATCTCTGCCGAGCTATTGAATCAATCATTCAAAAAGCAGATAGGAGAGGAATCTATAACCTGGGTAGCTTTAACACGAGCATACACGAGATCATAAAGGCTCTTTTAGAGGTACAGAAGTTCTCTGTACAAGTTCCTGCCGGACACGACAATAGATACCATATGCAAATCGGAACTGAGAAATTCCAGCACGCGTACAAATTTACCTTTTCCGAAACGATACGAAGTATTATTTTTGATCTTCAGCAGAATGTTTCAGTTTCGACTCACTTCCTGAAAAGTAAGTAACTCAATAAGCGGCAAAGATACCGGTTTTATATCCCATTTTTGCAGCGATATACTCTGCAACAAGCCTCACAGACTGCAACGAATACTCGACTGATTTTTTTATACTTATTGATGTGTGCTCTGCATGATAATCACACTTGATCGGAATCTCACAGACCCGAATGTTTTGGAAATATGCCTGGAATATTATCTGAAGACTATACAAATGCCCATCAGATGTGTTCCTGAAACCTACCTTCTCAAGAAATTCTTTTGTATAAATATGAAAGCCAGTATGAAACTCTGTAAGAGTGCTCCTCAAAATTATTTTATAGAATAAACTCAGTAGAATATTTGCCACATACCTCTCAACAGGCATCCTGTCACGGAGAGGCTGCACGTAATCAACAAAACGGGAGCCGAGAAGTAACCCGTAACCTTTTTGTATTTCCCGTAATCCTTCCGGTATTACACTCGGATCGTACTGTCCGTCTCCGTGAATCTCAACGATATAATCAGCACCATGACTCAGAGCTTTCCTTAAGCCGTATTTCATATTTCCACCATAGCCAAGATGCTTATGTGTAAAGATTTCCCCTCCGAAGCTCTTTACCCTCTGCACTGTATCATCTACTGAACCATCATCGACAAAAATAATTTTTGAAAAAGATGACTTTGGTACACGTCTGTATAATTTCTCCACAAGATGACCACAATTATATGTAAGAATTACTCCGATAACATTTTTCTTGGATTTCATATGGATATTTTACCGATCTATACTATCCTAGGCTTAGGTACGGGGATTATGAACTTTCCTCCTGCATCTGTAAAACGCGCGTGCATCTTCATTATCGATTCTGAGAAATTCCACGCAAGGATCAAGAGATAATCAGGCTTTCTCTTATACATCTCAACTGATGAGATAACCTCAAGATGTTTTCCGGGCGAAAATAATCCCTGCTTCATCGGGCTGTCATCAACGATAAAATCTAACGTCTCTTGTCCAATGCTAAAAAAGTTAAGCAGTGTATTTCCTTTGGCGGGAGCACCATAGGCAGCAATTCGCTTCCCGTCTGCTTTTAATTTCGCAAGAAGTTCAAGTAATCGTACCTTATTTTCATAGATCTTTAAAGCAAAATCCTGATAAGTTTTAATATTCTTTAACTTCATCTTTTTTTCTTCTTCCAGAAATCTACCAACACTTTTCTCGATTTTTCTCTTGCTACTCTCTTTCTTTACATACACGCGAATCGATCCCCCATGAACAGGTACTTTTTCAACATGAAACACTGACATGTTAAACCTCTTAAAGAGTGTCCTAAGCGGGTCTACTGACCAATACGACAGATGCTCATGATACACAAGATCAAAGTATCTATATTTTAGAAAATCAATAAGATACGGAGCCTCCATTATAAATACTCCGTCTTCTTTCAAAAGAATCTGAAGTCCTCCAATCACCTCATCAAGATCATCTATATGTGCAAACACATTTGTCGCAGCAACTACGTCAGCCTTCCCATATTTCTTTACCACGGTTCGCGCAAGTTTTTTGCTGAAGTACTCAGCAATTGTCTCAATACCTTCTTTCTGTGCAATCTTCGCTATATGCATCGCGGGCTCAATACCGAGGACGTCTGCGCCTATTTTCTGAAATGGTTTTAAAAGAATACCGTCATTACTTCCCAGATCAATTACAAACGGATTGCTTCCTAATGAAAGCTGACTTGAGACGTGAGATGCAAAATCCTCAAAATGTTTAATGAATACCTTTGAAGTCGAAGACACATACACGTAATTTCCAAAAAGTATCTCAGCAGAAATGACATGACCTAACTGAAGAAAGCTGCAGGACGAACAGTAGTAAACATCAAGTGGATAAAACTTCTCTCCTTTATCTATCTCTTGGGCTGTGAGAAATTCGTTTGCGAGCGGCGTTGGTCCGAGAGTGAGTACTTTTTTTAACAGTTTTCTTGTACACACTCTGCATGTCTCTCTTTTATAAACCTCCTTCATCTTCATATCTGTTCCGTTCTAAAAACAATTTGATAAGAATACCAACTCATCGTACATTCGTCAATGATATTTCGATATTTCTCTCGAAGCAGATCGTGAAAACCTTTCAGACAAAAAAGGACCGGCAAGTATTGCCGTAATCAAAACCGCTGAAGGAGCGAGATGAAGATACAGCCTGTCAATTGTGGCAAAAAGCTGTGCTTCAAAGTCAACAGGAGTCACGACAAACACAATACCATATGACAAAATCTGCAGGAGCAACAATAGTAATACATACCTCACTTCTCTTGGAATCTTAGTTCCCGCTAAAAATACTGCAAAGAAAAAAGACGGCCATAATAAATTCCAGTTCTTCACATTCAAAAACTCTTTACTCATACTTGAGATAATGACAGGAATTCTTGAAAATTGAATTCCGGTCCCTGAAAAAATATAGTGCTGCTGTACTCCCCCGTATAGTTTATACAAATACCAACCTACCGTAGGTATCACCCACACAATAAATACAAATAACTCTCTCAAACGCTTCTCTCTAAGTAAAAAATAAAAGAGAAGAAATTGTACAATCAATGAAAATACAAATCCCTCATATTTTATAAATCCACAGATGACTGACACTATCTCAAGAGTGAGTAAAAGCGCACGATCGTTTGATTTTATATAGTAATAAAAAAGAGATACTACACAAAGAATTCCGTACCCAAGTGCCAAGTCCGCCATTCCGGTCTCGTATCTCCCACCATGGCGTATCACATTTTGTAGAGAGAGGAAAAGAAACGTAAAACACAACGTCAACTCAAATGAAAGAACCCGTCTCAAAAATGAATATATGACTAGTCCTGAAAATAAATAAAATAAGAAAAATAATATGAGCACAGACGTATCGTCGACGCGCCCCAGTACAAAATAGAAAAAAGCGACAAAAAGACTGATCCCGATCGGATAATCAGATCGTGTATATGAAAACATCGGTAAAATTGCACCGTCAATAAAAAACATTTTTGCTTTTAACATCCAGTTTGACCACGAGTCCCAGGATGAAACCGGGCGTAATACAGACTCAAATCCGACAAACAGAATACAGAGCAGAATGCACGCAAGAAGCAGAAAAGAAACCTTCGATACAGTTTCCTTACTGACTAAAAGCGTTACGTGCTTTCTCCCGGGAATACTCAACCACAAACCGGATACTACCCACGGAGCAAGTAAGGAAAAAGCACTCCATGACAAACCGATGACTGCATAGAGAAATAACTGGAAAGAAATAACACCAAATAGAAGAAGATAAGAGATGCCAAACCTGAAAAGATCTGTCTGGCCGGGAAGTGCTGAGATTCGTTTTATAAACACGAAGATGATAAATGTCAGACAAAGTGATACTGATAATGGAATCATGAACATCACAGATTGTATATTTTTAGTACTGCAGCTTTATTATCAAAATCTAGAAATGTAAAATCAGGTACCGAATCTATCTTCCATGAGAGAGAATCATACTCATTGAGACCTCTCTCTGAGGTCTGGAATACGACAAGATAATCAAACATACCTGCTTCAAGATTCCTTCTCATCTCGGAAGTATTCTTCACATATGTAATCTTTCTGGGATAAAGATAATATCTACTGAGATAATATGTCTTCCCACCCGGGGATAAGAAGAGTAAATTTGAGTTCTGATTGGTATTTGCTGAAACATATGAAACCACGCGATACAAGTCACCGAATATCCTTACTCTTTTATCCGTATCACCCAGAACAACCCATGATGCCTCTTCACTATATAATTTTGTAATGTTATACACGGTTCTCGCACATGAAAAAATAAACCACACACTTAACAGGAATAGAAAAAAACTTGCGAGCAGTCGCTTAAGTCTCACATTACCCAAGAAGCTTATATTATTCATGTAAGATCATCTTTCTGTAATGAAAAATATATTCTTGTCCCGGCCGCACCGGAATCTCAACAATACATACATTCTTATCATGCGCATTACGGAGTATACCAGCATGGATCTTCCATCCGCATGCCTCGCTTTCTAGAATCACAATTTTCTCAATATTTGGTGGAATTAAAAATCTGGAAGATCCTGTATAAAATTCTCGTCTCACCCAATAACGGGCGCTCCTGATGAGTGAAGAGTATCTCCGATCAGCACTGAAGAGACCGTCAATCGAGTACACAGCATACTCAGGAAGATGATACATGTACTGAGACCAAAAAGGCGAACTTGAAAAAAGAATCGTATCATGAGGAAGATAGTTTTGTTTTATAAAACTTATTTTTGATCGGAGTTCCTGATCATTTCTTTGAAGATCTGAATAGTGAACAGATGTCTGTCTATATGGAAAGATCCGTGCGGGATCACGATCATAAAAGAAGAGCCAAAGGTTGCAAGCTATAATCGTGGTCAAAATGATCACCAAGACCAACCTGCTTTTACACACCTTAGAGATATATATTGAGATAAGAATTATAAAATAGGAGAGATAATTAAATTGGTATCCAGCATGCTC
>JBDKFM010000049.1:0-10069 GCA_039798685.1 Candidatus Parcubacteria bacterium
ATATCACAACTGCACTGAGGATTGCTGCTGCCTGGAAACTCCTCAGCAGTAACTTTGTCAAAAGAAACACTCCGGAAGCGAAGAAAAACGCCAAAAACAACGGAGTTAAAAGCGACTCCTCAGGATACTCTGATATGTTTTTAGAGTAAAGAAAAAGCACCGTGTACAGTGCAAAAAGAAACGGATGGAGAATAAGAAGTTTTTTTATGACTATTTCCTTTCCATCAGATAGAGGACGCGCTTACTTCCTTTGATAGGTACAGCACGCTTGATGGTAAAATACTCAGCAAACGCAGCCTCAAAATGCTCTTTTGTGTACTCATCAAAGATATCTTCTCTGTTTGCGAGCAGAATCTGCACCTGCGAATCCTCTTTCTCAATAAATTCTACAATAAGATGCTTTCCGATTTTTGCAAATCCTGATGCGATATGTGAAAAAGGAAGATTATTACTGATTGCCAGATGATGTGTCAGTGCCAACGCGAGAATCGCATCTGCCGGTCCGCGCTGGTAAAGAGACATCCTCTCGTCATTTTCCCAACCGACCGCAGGAGTCGGATTGGTCAAATCTGAAAAGAGCGGAAGAATTTTTGACTCAGGAAGTGCTGATATTTTCCGGTAATGCTTCTCAAGTGCTCCATAATCAATATCAAAGGAAAACACCTCTGATGCTATCTCTGAAGCAATCTGACTGAAGTATCCGGTATTTGCACCCATATCCCAGACTGTCTTTGGTTTGACTCCTCCCAGAAATTCTTTGACAAGTGCACCTTTGTGCTGAAAAGAGATATCGTTATAGTTATTCTTATCTTCCTCGTAATAATCCTCCCACTGTGTCCCTTTCGGACTCCAATGCAGATTTGTCACTGTTCCCTCGAGACTATCCACGAGACCAAGCAGTGATGTCTTACTAAACGTTCTGTTTGTCACCGACTTGTCCAACTTCTTATCTGCATATTTCTTCTGTGTCGATGCATGAGCGACGATGTGGATAAGCAAACTGAGGTTCAGTCGGGAACGGAGAGGAAGCAGCTTGGCTGCAATCTCGACAGGGATCCCGTCGAGAAATGTCGCTGTCATCCTGTTGAGCCTGATATCGACCATCGACATAACTGCGAGCGGACAGAGAAAATGCTCAACAAACTGCTTATACGCAACCCATGGTTTCCCTTCATCATATTTCTCAAACGAGAGTGTATCGATAAGTACCGGCTTGCCTTTTACAAACTGAATATTAAATGCAGAGGCGTCTTTCAGAGACATTCCGTATGAAAGTGCAATTTTTTGAATCTGAAGCGTCAGTAAAGCTGCGTCCCTGAGCATCCCAAAAGTCCACTCATATGGATATGAGATAAGCGAAAGTTGCTCAGGTAAAAGCACCTTCCAGCCATTTTTACCAAGAACATACCCTGAAAGTGTGACTTCTTTATGATTGATGAGGAGTTTTTTCGAAACGAGTTCTTTGTAAAGACCTGAGGAATTGAGGAGTTCATATTCTGCCTTGTACCGCTTGTTGACCTGACGATAAATAGACCCGTTGTGACGGAACACAAAGCCGCTGGGATCACGAAACGAAGCCGTGAGATTATTTTTTTCGGCGGGGGCTTTTTTCAGACTCAGACACTCCCTTTCTTGAGGTTATTCTGGAAACAAATGACCGGATCTCTTTCCACCATGTCTTAAAAATAAATGCTCCTCCAAAAAGTGCTGCTGCGACCATCTGCAATACATAGCTTCCCGTCCCGGGATCAAGATACGCATGAGCATGCGAAGGAAAAACAAATAGCCCCAAAAGCAGGAAGTACAAAGCGGCTGAAAGTCTCTTTTTCATAACTGTTCTACACTCTATTATACATGATTGTTGATGCAAGATCCAGAAAACTACTTTTTATACAGATGTTTCTCACGGGATTCCTGCTCCATCCACTTCGGATGTTTCCCTGTCGCAATTTTTATCATATGCGCTGCTTTTTCTGCCTTTTTCTGCGCCGTCTGTACATTCTGGTCAGTTGCGAAGACGACACCCAACCTCCTGTTCAGATGCGCCTCATTTTTGTTAAAAAGAAGCACGCTCACTCCGGGCGTGCGGAGCGCCTCTGCGATATCTTTATACCCCGGATCAAAACCCTCAACCGGCGAAAGGAGTACATGCGATGCAGCCGGGGTGAGAAACGGTATCAGATCAAACCCCAATCTCTTGACTGTCGGTATCGGAAGTCCGGTTATTGCCCTCACATGAAGTGCCGCCTCAGAAAACCCCGACTGATGCGAAACAAACGTGACCATACCTGTATCATGCGGACGAGCACTACACTCATTTGCCCAGACCATATCACCTTTCACAAAAAGCTCACAACCAAACACGCCGACACCTCCCAAAGCATCAGTGATTTTTTTTGCAATTTCATATATCTTCTTCTCAGCGACCTCACTGATCCCGACCGGTTGCCAACTTGAATGATAATCACCACCACGCGTTTGATATTGGCCTATCGGATAACAGAACGAAGTCTTTATCTTCCCGTTCTCGCGATGTCTGACGACAAGCTCCGTAACCTCCAGGTCAAAAGGGATATGCTTCTCAACAATAAGTTTCTCTGCAGATCCCCTGGCAAACTTTCTTGCCTTCTCCCAGGCAAGCACTATATCCACTTCTGTATTTACCCGACTTGACCCGCTGCCGGATGAATCCTGAATCGCTTTTACCCAACACGGAAACCCTGCACTGCGACAGGCTTTATTCAAAGTTGCCAACGAATCAGCATAGTAATACTCAGAGACCGGGACACCGGTACTGACAATCAACTCTCGTATCCTCTCTCGCTGCATCGCGGTTGCTGTCGCTTTCGCATTCGGGATCACCACATACCCTTCTTTCTCAAGGTCAAAAAGGCAGTCGAGATTAATCGCTTCAATTTCCGGGATTATATAATCAGGTTTGACATTCTCAACAACCGACCGCAGAAATCCTGCATCTTTCATATTGCCGGTAAACGCACGATGCGCTACTTGTTGACCCGGAGCTCCTGCATAACGATCAACAGCAACTGTATAAAATCCGAGGCGTATTGCTTCGAGAATAATCTCCCGGCCCAACTCTCCGGCGCCGAGAAGCAGTAATGTCGTTTTTTTCGCAGAGAGAGGGGAATAAATAAGATCACTCATGGCACCAATAATAGCATATCTAGTCCCAGTCGCAGCGCTCAGCATCCACAATTACATCTTTCATACACGTGACCGCTTCAATCGGATATTTTCCAATCGCTGTTTCCTCAGAGAGCATGACGGCATCGACACCATCAAACACGGCATTTGCGACATCCGAGACTTCAGCTCGTGTCGGACGCATGTGCTCTGTCATTGAGAGAAGCATCTCAGTTGCTGCGATCACGAATTTCTTTTTTTCGATGCACTGTTTCGTAAACCGCTTCTGAAGACATGGTAATTTCTCAAGAGTCACCGCTTCACCCAGATCTCCTCTGGCGATCATGACTCCGTCTGCTTCATCCGAAATCTCTGCAAAGTTCGCAACACCTTCTTTCGTCTCAATCTTGGCAATCACAAACACACCCGGCACAAGTCTCCTCAACTCCTGAAGATCAGCCGCAGATTGTGTAAACGAATGTGCGATGACTGAGATATTATTTTTCAAGATGTAGGGGATTGTTGAGTGATTTTTGATATCGAACATCACCCGTACGTCTTTCTGCCCGGATCGTCTGAGGTTCTCAAGAATCCTGTCATACTGTGCCTCATCGCCATACGCAGTATTTATCCTGATCATACTGACGTCTCTTATAAGTGATGAAAAAACCGGGAAATCAAGTGTGGCAGGTCCTATTGTCGCGATAATCTGTGTCTTCACAGAAACAATTGTACTCACTGGACAGCAAAGAATCTATCCACTAAAAAAACTCAAAAGAATTATTCCAAGCAATGACACAAAAATTCCAAATTTCTGCTGTGTTGAAATCGGATCTTTAAAGAGAATTGATGAGATTGCGACAAAAAGTGTTGGAGAAGCTCCAGCAATCGGTGCAACAACTGATGCATACCCACTACTTATACCTGCATTCAAGGCGATATCACCTGCGCGAAGTAGCAGTGCTGAAAGAAGTACTGCGAATACCACGGACTTATTCTTCGGAAACACAATTTTTTCCTTTATTTTAAAAAGATATTTTATAACCAGAATCGCAAACGGAAAACTCGCAAAAGCGATATAATTTGGCCAGAACCAGCCGTAGACATCAATAAAAACCCGCATAAATGTAAATCCTATTGAAAAAATTCCTGCCGCGATCAACGCATACTTTATGCCTTTATCGAGCACAATTTTTCCTTTTGTAAAATCACTGATGTTGATCGTACACAGAAACATTCCGATAAATACAATAACAATCCACAGCATCTGCCTAACTGTAACTGGATCCTTAAAGATGAGTGCTGAAAGTATCAGTACGATTGCAGGAAACGACTGAACAATAATTCCAACAAGTGAAGGACTTGAGGACTTAAATGCCTCATTAATTAAAAAATTACCGATCAAATATGTTGATCCCAGAAAAAAATTTATAAGAAAAAGACCGAAAGTAATTTTTGAAAACTCAGGAAGTGCGAAGGGGACGTAGAGAGAGGCTACCAAAAATCCAAAAAGGTAGATAAAAAAGGTGGCCTTATATGCTCCTATTTTTCTTGTCGCTATAACACCAAAGATATCTCCTGTTCCCCATCCAAAATATGTGACTAGTGCAAGAAATAATCCCACGAACGGAGTATAACAAAAAATGAACGAGGAATAATATAGGGATTAGTTTGATTCCCAGGGGGTCATGAGCTGAAAATAATTTCCGTCCGGATCCGCAAACGTTGCGATCATACCTCCAGCCATCTCATATGGTTCTTTCACAACAACAGCGCCATCAATTTTTTTAATTCGCTCAAATTCTTCTTTGACTTCTTTCGTCTCAAGATTAAACATCATTCGCTGTGGTTCTTTCGCTGAGCCTTCTACTTCAGAGTGTGCACCGACTGAAAAAAACGTGCTTCCTGCCATCCACCCGTACCATCCGCTCTCTTCCATGTCTGCTTTTTTGCCCAAAACCTGCTCATAAAACGCAGCCATCTCCTTAATCCGCGAAGTTCCAATCATTACTGAGCTAAGATTTAACATAAAATGAGTGTACTCAAAATTGATACATATATCAAGAAGGAGAATTGCAAAATGAAATATTTCTCAAAAAAAAAGCGTCTCACAAATCTCCCTTCCTAAATCTGAAATCAAATCCTCCCCTCAGTCACTATCGACATGTCATCAAAATTTCCAGATCTGCGACAATCATGCCCGTCAATCACAGGCATTTCTCCGCTTTACCTACTTCTCTCATTATGAATAAATGTGAGATATTTTCTCCCAAAAAACAAAATGCCAAGTGTCATAATTCCTGACATGACAAAAGGTAGACTCAAATTAAATGACCCGACGACTCCACCTATAAGTGGCCCGAACACCATCCCGAGTGATCCGAAACTCTGAGTGATTCCAAGTACCAAGCCCTGCTCATCAGCTTTTGACTCAAGTGAGATGAGTGCCTGCGTATTAATCATAATAAGACTCACTGCAAAAGGTGTTGTGATACCGGCCAAAATCACAAGCCACTGAAACGGTGCTAATCCCATCACGACAATTGAAGCGCTGAATACAACAAGCCCAAGTTTAATCATCTGCACTTCACTAAATTTTTTCACAAAAAGACGAATCAAAAACATCTGCGTCGTGAAAGAACTGAGACCAATAAGTCCGAAGTACAAACCGTTTTGCCCCTCGTCCCATCCAAATTTTTGATGCCCCAATAAAGAGAAGACTCCAATTATCAGCGACAGTGCAAAGTTTACAAACAAGAAAAGTAGTATGAGAAATGCGATATTTTTTGGCTTCAACACCTCTCTTGCAATTTTTGCATTAAAAATCTCAATTTTTATATGCTTTTGCAGATTTGCGTTTGACTCCGGAAGGATGAAATAAATAAGCACTCCGTTTAGAAATGAAAGTACTGCCGGTATCACAAATGCAGCCGAGATTGAAAACTGTTGAGAAACAAAGCCGCCAAGAAGCGGTCCGACTATAAACCCGAGTCCGAATATGGACCCCATCAGACCAAGTGCTTTTGTTCTCTCGTGTTCTTTTGAAGAATCAGCGATGTATGCCTGTGCAACGGATATATTTGAGCTCCCAATTCCGGCAATCATTCTTGCAATAAAAAGTATCCAGAGTTGAGGAAAGAAAAAAACGAGAAAATATGAGATTGAGTTTAAAAATGAACTAATGATAAGAACCGGTCTTCGCCCATATTTATCAGATAACCGTCCGAGAATCGGCCCGAACAGAAACTGGAATAGAGAAAAAGACGCAATGATTGCCCCCACCAAAATCGCTCCTCCTCCGACTTGCGTTACTAAAAGCGGCAAAATAGGAATAACGATTCCAAATCCGATAAGGTCAATAAAAACGACTAAGAGTAATGTCAATAATTTTTTATTCATACACGCATACCTAATTATACAGATCACTACACACCTTGTCATCGCAGGCAGAAGCGACGACATCAGTCCTGCTTACAGTAATAAGAGAATATTTTCTACTGTACCGAAAACTCCATGCTCCCAAGGATAAAAAGTATTCTCTTACTTCTTCACATATCCGGGATCCATCCAAAATATTTCCCATATATGTCCGTCAGGATCTTCAAAGCTCTTAAGATACATAAAACCATAGTCTTCAACGGGTCTTGCTTCTATTCCTCCGGCTGCAATTACTTTCTCCATCATCTCATCCACCTCTTCTTTACTCTCACAACTAAGTGCAATCGCTACCTCAGTAGCCGTATGAGAGTCAACAATCGTTTTTTTAGTAAATTGTTTTACCTTCTCAGGCGTCAACAACATTGCATAAATATTCTCAGAGATAACAAGACACGCAGCAGTCTCATCAGTAAACTGCTCGTTAAATGTATAACCAAGTTTTGTAAAGAACTCTTTTGATTTCTCAAGATCCTTTACTACCAAATTTACAAAGATGTTTTTATTCATATTCTCTCACCTCCTTTCTTTCTGAATTTTTATTTTTCCTTCATTCCCTGTTGCAGGAGTGTATAAAGGATGAGTGAGGTATAACTATATCCGAGCGTTACACCTACCCAAAGAGGAACAAAATTAAACTCTCCTGTCTCCCAGTTACCTGTAAAGCTGGATAATGAAGACAAAATAAATGTCATTATTGCGACAACAACTGTTACCCACATCCAGATTAATTCTCCCCTTTTCCCGAATCGTCGACCGAGTATGATAAGTGCGATAACCAGAGCGAGAAATCCAAAAATCGGAGCAAAGCCATGGAGCATTGCATGCCAACTCATAGTCTCGGGCACTCCTGCAGCTGTCCCTGGAGGGAATCCAAGACTTGGATCCGGAGTAAACACCCCACCCGCAATCATCGCCAACCCCAATACAATAAAAAGAGGTGACACAAAGCGGCTTCCTATACCAGACTTCAAAATGCCTCGTATGCCAAACCCAAGTGCTATATATAACAGTCCGGTAATTACAAATGTTGCTATCTGTACCCAACCCCACTCACCAAGAGAGAGAAGACTTGCAGGATGATGCACCATATTAAAGCCATCTCGTAAAAATCCGTGAAGGATCGATGATGCAATAAAAAAAGGTCCTGCAACAATTCCCGCTACCACTAACAATGTTGTATTTTTACTCATATATATCACCCCCTTTCCTAAGTCAACTCTTCGTGAAAGTAGAATCCACAACTACTTTCACATCCGCACTCCCACTTACCTCAACGACACACTCATTTTCCTTCATATGCCTTTGCAAGAGATGCAATGTCAATCTTCTTCATCTGAAACATTGCCTGCATCGCTCTTCGTGATCCTTCATTATCGGAACCATTGAGAAACTGCTCCATGTCAGGAGCAATCTGCCATGAAAATCCGAACTTATCTTTTAACCATCCGCACTGAGACTCCTCTCCTCCGTCTTTTATAAATGTTTCCCAAAAATAATTAATCTCTACCTGATCTTTACAATCGACGAGTAACGATACAGCTTCTGAAAACTTAAAAAGTGGCCCGCCATCAAGTGCCATAAACTGCTGTCCGTTCAGTGTAAACACACCCGTTAAGACTTTTCCTCCCATTCCTTTCATGTGCTCTTCTTCCATGCCTTCAGGGTAGCGCTTTACCGATATAATCTTGGAATTTTTCACACTGTAGGGAGCGTTGTTAAATGTATCCACATAGAAATTCATTGCCTCCTCTGCGCTTTTGTCAAACCAGAGAAATGGTGTAATTTTTTGTTTTAGGTCTGCCATATACTCTCACCTCCTGACTGTAGTACTTACAAAAAATACTACGTTCTTTTTTTCTTATTCTCAAATAATTTCCACCCTAACCAAATGGACGGAAATGCTGCTACTGCGAGAGCAACGGCATACCACTGTCCGGTTGGCATACTTAACGAAGCAATTACACCACCTATACCCGCGATTGTTCCGATGCTTCCAAGTATAATGATGAGTTTTTTCGTATTCCTCGGTGCAAGCAGTGACGTAACATATCCACCTGCAATCGTGTAGATCGTTCGATAAAAAAGCGCAATAAGATAATGCCATGTTGTGTATGCCTCAGGTCGAGTGCGTGAAGGCAATATTCCGATAGACTCAACGACGCTATCTGTCAATAGTGATAATACTACGACCGTAATGAATCCACAGGCAACTGCACCCACACTCTTTAGCACATTCATATTCATCTTTTATAGTCTTTTCTATGACTGCCTTTCTCTTCGATAAGCAGTGCTTCTAATCTATCAAAACGATGTTCCCACAATTTTCTATACTTCTCTATCCACGCACTGATCTCTTTAAAAGCCTGGGGGCGAAGTGCATAATATCGTTGCTGTGCCCGAGGCATTATCTCAACAAGTCCTGCATCAGCTAGTACACGTAAATGCTTTGACGTCTGCGGCTGATTCAGGTTCAGGCGGGAAGAAATTTCGGCAACAGGACATGCTCCTTTTTGCAAAAGCTCAACGATATGAAAACGATTTGACTCGGAAAGTGCTGACAATGTCGCAGGATTCATATCTCCTAATATACTTTATTAGGAATATACGTGTCAAGGCATATAATCAAATACGCAACAAGTATGACGAATTAGATTCACGTGGTCTCTTGCGAGCACAGAACAGAATTATTTGGTTTCCAGAAGAGAAGCAAGCTTACCGAAAGCAGATGTCCAACCCTGCTTATGACTCTCGTGTGTCCAGTTATTCGCAACATCGATAGCTGCTGGATGGAGATTAAACCCTGAATGCGTTAACTCAACCTCAGTTTCGACATTCGACACTGCACGAAACAACACTCTCACTTCGGTTTCCTCATCTGACCCGTCCCATTTCCAGCTGTAGACGAGCATTCTTGGTTTCTCGATTATTTTATAGACTCCTCTGACTGTAACCTGTTCGCCTGATTCGTCATACTCCATGGTGATCGCATACAAACCACCTACGCGAAGATCGACTTCAACTTTCGGATTTTTCATCCCTTCAGGTGAGTGCCATTTCAGCATGTCATCAGGATTAGTAAACGCATCCCATAAACGATCGATGGTAGCTGGAAAGATACGGTTGACCGTCACATGTTTTTGAGAATCTGTCATATGTTCTATAACTGTAACAATTCGCTTAGAGAGTTTTCAATCTAACCCCTGACGACACAAATTATTTTACACAATTCCCTTGTGTGCCATATACCAATAGAGTCTGTTCTGATTATATTTTGTATCAATTGACCGTATCCAAAACCGAAGTTGACCGAGCGCTTTCTGCCTAATGGATGGTGAACTATTTACTCGTATCAGTGTAGCAAGTGCCTCCCTCACTTCCGAGGTATCACCTTTTTCGTCAAACGCATCAAGCAAAGGCAGGAAATACTTTAACTGAAGAGGACCTGCTTTGATATTTCTTAGACGTTCAGTATCGATCTCATGTGCAA
>JBDKFM010000050.1:0-9693 GCA_039798685.1 Candidatus Parcubacteria bacterium
ACGCCCTACAATTTATCAACAATTGAAGATCAATCAAGAGTGATGGCGATCCTCCTACTGTAACGAGGACTATCGCTGCGATACGCAGACGATAGGAGAATTGGCTCAATGACCCATCCGGCAACCCTGAGGAAACTTGAAGGGTGCCACACCCAACCCTTAAGGGGAAGGATTCGGTCGCACTGGGCGACAAACAGAAATCAAACCTCTCTTATGAGAGGTTTTTTATTTCTACCTTCATCTCCTTTTTGGGAGATTTTTTTTGACTTATGGAAACATTCAAATCAAAAGGCACAATTCATTTATCAGAGAGTGCGATCAGAAAACTACCATCGATTCTCTTTGATCTGCATCAGGATCATACACAATCAGACGCTACTTCCAATCGCAGATGGGATATACACGATCTCACGAGATTTCATTATGGAAAAACTTTTCCGATAGGTCCGTTACTTAGTATTTTTGAAGCGAATCAAATTCCCCATGAACATCACGTACTTCAAGAGGGAAGTTCTGTTACTTTAGAGCCAATTCACGCCACAATCGATTTGTCTGAAGTATAATCCCCCCTTCAATCACACTCACTACTCCTTTACAGAAAAGTCTTCCCGAAGCATACTTAAGTATGGTCGATGTCTTCCCTTCATTTCCTCTCGCTGAACTCCATGCGCATCTTGGTACCTCAATAAAACCATCAGTCTATTGGCAGATCGCACATGCACAGGGATTTAAACTACCCAAACGAGAATATCAGGAATTTATCGACTACGTGATGCTCTCACCGAAAAAACGCATGGACCTCAATACATACTTCAAGGAGATCTACCATCCACTTCTGGACAAACTCTCATCAGGAACCTACGCCGTAGAAAAAGCGACGTATGAGATCATGACCGGCGCATACCGCAACAACATTCACCTCATCGAACTCCGCTCAAATCCCATGAAACACAATCTCGGAGGAGATATTGACCTTGACCACGTGATCATGGCATCGCTCCGCGGTATGGAGAGGGCGCTTCTCGAACACGATGATCTACGCGCTGGACTCATTTTTTGCATGGCGCGTGAATTTGATTATGGAATGAATCATACAATTGTTGAAAAAGCGATTAAATATAAGAGGAGGGGAGTCGTCGGCATCGATATTGCAGGACCCGGAAATCCTGATTTCAGGATTGAAGAATATAAAGGAATTATTCAAAAGGCGAAAACCGAAGGCCTGAAGGTTACAATACACACCGGGGAAGCAGAGGACGCTGATGATATATGGGAGGTAGTTGAAACACTGAAACCTGATCGTATCGGACACGGCATCAGCGCTGCGAACGACAAAGCCCTCATGGAACAACTCGTCAAGCAAAATATCATTCTTGAAATCTGCCCTCTTTCGAATATCGTGACAAACGCAGTGAAAGACCTAAGCGAAATAAATAAGATTCTCCGCACCTTTATCGACAATGGCGTCAAATTCACTATCAACACTGACTGGCCAGAGGTTATTGAAGGAGCACATTTATGGCGACAATATCAGTTATTACTGAATGAAAAAATTCTCTCCAAAGAAGAACTCAAGAATTGTAACAACACAGCATTTGAAGCAACATTTATTCCGAGCGGCGGACTGGATGCATATCTCAAATAAGCGAAGCGTACCGTATCCGACTAGGTTTTTTAATAATTCTCTCCGGCGTTGGTAATCAGGATATCATGAGGATGCGATTCTGCCAGAGAAGCCTGAGTAATCTGGAGAAACTTCGCTTTTTCATAGAGCTCAATGAGTGTTTTTGCCCCGACATAGTACATTCCTGAACGAACCCCACCCATGGCCTGATCGACGAGATCCTGCACGCCCCCACGAACCGGCACTAATCCTTCAACGCCTTCCGCGACAAGCACACGGTCTTTATAGCTTTTCCCGTGATACTCATCTTCGGATTTTATTTTTGCGCCTTCTTTCATGGCTCCAACTGACCCCATCCCGCGATATTCCTTAAATTTATACTCTTCCACATCCTGCTTGAAGATACTCTGAAAACGATGGGGGACTTGAGAGCGCTTTAACGTCACAACCTTGCCCGGAGCCTCTTCCGCTGCTGCAAAGAAGCTTCCCATCATCACCGTTGATGCACCAACTGCAAGTGCTTTCACGATATCGCCTGAGTACTTAATCCCTCCATCAGCAATCACTGGTACACCTGCATCTTTTGATGCACGCACAGTTTCCCGAAGGGCTGTAATCTGAGGAACACCCATACCTGAGATGATGCGGGTCGTACAAATTGCCCCTGGACCCATTCCCACACGAAGTCCGTCTGCTCCTGCCTCAATAAGTGCTTTCGCCCCGTCGTATGTCGCGATATTTCCGGCGATCACTTCGACATTCGCATGTTTCTTAATCCACTTCACTGCATTAATCACAGGTGTTGCAAATCCGTGCGCTGAATCAACCAAGATGACATTAACTTTCGACGCGACAAGTGCCTCAACCCGTTCTTCAAAACCGCTGCTTGCTCCTACGGCAGCACCTACCAATAGGTTTTCTTTCTTGACCTTTGCAACATGCGATGCCTGATCAGCAACTGTGAGATTCCGATGAAGAATTCCAATACCTCCAAGGCGGGCGAGGGCAATCGCAAGATTTGCCTCAGTCACAGTATCCATTGGAGACGAAACGAGGGGGAGTTCAAGAGTAATTTTTTTCGTGAGTCTAGTTGTAAGGGTTATGTCCGAGCGGGAAAAATCAGCAAGTCCGGGGATTAATAAGACATCATCAAAGGTGAGTCCAACGGGAAAAGAAGCATCTGTCACCATAATCTATTATCCCAAAAGAGAGGAGGCTTGTCAAACAACAGGACGGTCAAGTCGGTATCTTAACCTATCCAAAATAAAATTAGTATTTCGATTGTACATGTAAAATTGGAGTGTAATTGAAATTTGCTCCAGGGGAGACTCCCACTTCCCTTCTGAAAATAAAACTATAGGAGTCTGTGAAAATTTCATTTTTCACAAGCACTCTCCAGCGTTTATCGCTAATTTACCATTAGCTCTCTGCGAGTATCTCTTCCCTGCTACCCCACTCCACCATCTTCTTGATTATTTCCCGAAGCGACTTTCCCCTGGCTGTCATTGTATACTCAACATGAAGCGGCACGACGGGATATACCTTTTTTATTATAATTTTTGCCTTTTCAAGCTCCTTAAGTCGCAACGAAAGCGTTTTCGGACTAATGCCCTGAAGTGCCTGCTGCAGCTCACCGAAGCGCTTCGTCCCACCACAAAGCTCGTGGAGTATTAGAACAGTCCATTTGCTGCCAATAATCTTCATCGTCTTTGTGACACATTGCCTCTGATCCATAGAGGAAGTATAGCATACTATACTTATTGTAACTACTTTACAAAGTAAAGTATGAATGATATCCTCATTCAGATGACTCACTGGACCACAATACCAACAGATGAAAAGATCAACAAAACCTCTGAATCTTTGAAGGCAAACGGTATCTCCCCACTCATCGTCGATTCCGGAAAGGATGCTGAAAAAACAATTCTCTCACTCATACCACAAGGTGCTTCGGTAATGAACGGATCATCAACGACGCTTAAGGAGATCGGTTTTATAGATACTCTCAAGAAAAATACACATGGTTGGAATAATCTTCATGAAGCGATGCTTGGCGAAAAGGATCCTGCCAAACAAAATCTTCTCGCAAAACAATCAACAATGGCAGACTACTACCTAGGCAGCGTGCATGCGGTGACAGAACAAGGTACTGCTCTCATTGCGTCAAATTCCGGGAGTCAATTGCCCGCCTATGCATTCAATGCAGGACATGTCATATGGGTAGTCGGAGCTCATAAAATCGTTTCAGATCTCGATGAAGGTATAAAACGTGTCTATGAGTATGTTCTTCCACTCGAATCTGAGAGGGCGCATAAAGCGTATGGCGTGCCGGGAAGCTTCGTCAGCAAACTACTCATCTTCAACAAGGAAAATGTTCCCGATCGGATCACAATGATTCTTGTAAAAGAAAAGTTGGGATTCTAAAAACTGTCTCTTTGTATACATCCCCTGCTATACTCACACTATGGACAACTCAGCACTAACCACGCAACGATGCATTCCATGTGAGGGAGCTGTGAAACCACTTACCCCCGAACAGTTTTCCCACTATCTCCCCATGGTTCCTGAATGGAAAGTTATTGAGGGCAAAAAAATTGAGAGGGATATGAGATTTAAAAATTTTGCAGAGGCGATCGCTTTTATTACTATAGTTGCCAAAACAGCTGAGGATGAAGGACATCATCCGGACATATTCCTTCATAACTGGAATAAGATCCGCTTTAGCCTCATGACCCACGCTATTAAGGGACTTTTTCTCAACGACTTTATTCTCGCAGCCAAAATAGATTCACTCTATATGTCGAGAGAGAGATAGGCACCTCCCCAAAAATTTACTCCTCTCCCCTCTCCACACAGCTCCCTGTTCTCACTCAAATTACAACTTTCCTTCATACTTCACTTCACAACCTTAAAACTTGCATATTTCTCCTTTATGTCCTATAATATTATATAGTTATGAGCGCAGAACGTGCCTATAATCCCCTACCCTCCCCTTCTGAGCCTAGAATTCCTAGTCCTATACGACCAGATATTTCAGGTACTCTTTTACCGCCAATCCAGCCTCCACTCCCTGAAGGAATGATCCGCTTCCCGATCGAACAGACCAGGGCTCCTCGCCCCTACTTTCTCGCACCCGAAACCCCCCTCCACGAAATTCTTGACTATACAGACATTCCGCGACCGAGTGAACGATATAGAGCGGGAAAAACCGCATTGCATGAATCCCACCATGTCTTTCTCGGAGTATACATGGGTATTGAAGTAGAAAAAGTTAGCATCGTCCCCGGACCGGGATATCTTGGTATTACCGTCTTTAAAGGAGATCTCAACCATCGTCCTGATGCACTTCAGATCATTGCTGCCGGAGGAGCAGTAACAACTCTTGACGGTGAAGCTGAGGGGTATGGCCACCACCAACTTCCTGGCTCTGATCTGCATATTGCCCATAATGTTTCTCATATCACAGGAAAATCAGCAGAGTCAGCAGTACAGGAGGCATCAAGCTGTCTCGCCAGGATTCCAAAAGAAGTACGACAAATTGTCGCAGATATTATTGAAACGAAAAAAACCGTTTATTCACCGGAATATATTCACAGAATAATTGAAATCGCATTCTTTGAAGCACAACTTGGTATTTTTCCTGAGTATATTGAACAAGAAATCGCCACACGCAAATCACACAATACACCCTACAATGACTCTGTCCAACGCGGCACAATAACAACGATTATCACACCAATCGATGGTCCACAGTACGTCATCGTTGAAGAAAAGAAAAATCCCCTCGATGAACTGTCGAAAGACTTTCAGTGCGGGAGTTGTTCAGGCAAAAAGACACATACTGCTGAGTGCAAACATAACAACGGAGATACGAATACCAAACATGCAGAAAGCGACGATACTGACACGGTTCTACCAACGACGGCTGATATCTTTATCAGAAAAAAGCATTTAAGATTTCTGAAGTAATCCCTTTTGATTTTTCCAGTAAAAAAGCCTGTATTTAACCACAGGCTTTCTTACTTCCAACCCAATATTGTCTGTTTTTTAGGCATATCTTCTCCGGGTTTTCTTTTTTTGTACTTGTACTGTTTTTTGTCCCTTAAGTTTTATGCTCTAGATCATGCAACTCTTGGCAAGCTTGTATGATGCGCATCACACAAACATATCTAGCCTAATATATTCTCAAAAGGTTGTCAACAAAACACAAGTTCTTGCATTCCCACACAAACTCCATCTATGATCAAGTTATATGCTCGCCAGGGTGTTCTCCGGGGCGATCGTCGGTTTAGAAAGTGTGCCTATAGAGGTCGAGGTTGATATTGCCTCACAAGGTCTTCCCTCATTTACACTCGTTGGACTCCCAGACAAAGCAATCGAAGAAGCGAAAGAGCGCGTCCGCTCAGCAATCCGTAATTCAGGCGCCGACTTCCCCGCCAAACGCATCACTGTCAATCTCGCACCTGCAGATCTTCCCAAGGAGGGACCCGCGTATGATCTGCCGATCGCGCTTGGAATTCTTCTCGCCTCTGAACAGATAAAAGCAGACCTCGCCAAAACACTCATCATTGGTGAACTTGCACTTGATGGGAGAGTCCGCGGAACACACGGTATACTCCCCCATGTTCTTATGGCAAAAAAGCATCACTTTACTGAAGTAGTGCTCCCTTTAGAAAACGCAAAGGAAGCGAGTGTCGTCGACAAAATCACAATTACGCCTGTCCCCACACTCCATTCTCTTCTCAGACATCTTGACAAAACATCACCTATTACACAGTTTCCGCATACACAATTTGATGGACACACCGATGAGATTCCCTATGAATTCGACATGAAAGACGTGAGGGGACAACAACAGGCAAAAAGGGCGCTCGAGATTGCTGCCGCCGGCGGACACAATATTCTCCTCAAGGGCCCACCGGGTGCCGGCAAAACACTTCTCGCGCGAACCCTCCCTTCAATTCTCCCCTCTCTTACATTTGATGAGGCGTTGGAAGTAACCAAAATATACAGTATCGCCGGTCTCCTCAATAATGAACACATAATTACCAAACGCCCTTTCCGATCTCCTCACCACACAACATCACTGGTCGGTATCATCGGAGGCTCAACAAATCCGAGACCTGGTGAGCTGACTTTGGCTCATAGAGGCATTCTGTTTCTTGATGAATTTCCAGAATTTCCGCGTAACATCCTTGAAGCCCTCCGACAACCAATTGAGGACGGAACAGTCAGTATTGCCCGGGCAAATGGCAAAATTACATTTCCTACACACTGCATGCTCGTTGCAGCACACAATCCATGCCCATAAGGTTTTACATAACGACTTTTCAGCCTCAAACCTGCCAACCTCTACATTTTGTTTCCCGGAATCTAAAAGACCCACCCCACCCGGCATACCACCCCTTTTTTTGGAATCCCGAAAACGGCAAGACCTGGAACAAGTCACGATATAAATTTTCAAAAGTGGTAGTCGTTGAGGTGGAACTTAACTAAAAAGACATTAGAAGCTGACCTTCTTTTAGAAGAAACGAGCATTCTTTATTTCCTATTTTAACAATAATATCTTTGCCAATACCTACTCTGCCGGAATTATCTATTTTCTTTTTTCCTATGGATGTGCCATTAACAACAATTTCTATTAAGGGTAGTCCTTTTACTTTTTGGTCATTTGAAATAAAAAGATAGCCCCTCGCAAGCTCGCTCTTAGTTAATTTTCTGGCGACTCCCTTTGATAATCTATTGATTCCTTGATTCTTTCCCATAAAATTATTATAGCGCAATTTTCATATTAAATCTGCTATACTAAATTAAGAATCTTCAACCATATTTAGGCTATGAAAAAGACAAATGGACATACAAAATCAAGCAATGGTAAAACTTCTAAGTTTACATTTATAGACCTATTCGCAGGTATCGGCGGCTTCAGAATTGCATTAGACAAACACGGGGGACGTTGTGTATTTAGCTCTGAATGGGATGTTCATTCTCAAAAAACATACTCAACAAATTTTGGAGAAATACCGCATGGAGATATAACAAAAATCAAAGAAGCAGATATTCCCCCGCACGATGTTCTATGTGCCGGCTTTCCTTGTCAGGCATTTAGCATATCTGGTAAAAGGCAAGGCTTTAATGATACACGAGGAACTTTATTTAGAGATATTGCACGTATAGCAAAGCATCATAAACCCAAAGTTCTATTTTTGGAAAATGTTAAAAATATACTCAAGCATGATAACGGAAACACAATAACAGTTATTAAAAATACCTTAGTTGAGTTGGGATACACTCCATTTATAAAGATGCTTCGCTCAAGTGATTTTGGAGTTCCTCAAGCAAGAGAAAGAGTTTATTTTATCGCTTTTAGAAATGATTTAGGAGTAACTGAATTTGATTTTCCTACCGGAACCGCCGCCGCTAAGGTTGTTGATGATATTCTTGAATCTGAGCCAGTAAAAATATCATGCTACATAGACAGAAAAGACATTGTAATTAAAAAAGTTAATCCAGAGGTTATTGACAAAAGGAAGCCTTTGCAAATTGGAATTATTAACAAAGGAGGTCAAGGGGAAAGGATATATTCGACTAAGGCGGCTGGAATCACCCTATCTGCATATGGGGGCGGGGCTGCTAGTAAGACCGGGGCTTATCTGGTAAATGGAAAGATTAGAAAACTTACACCAAGAGAATGTGCTAGGATGCAAGGGTTCCCAGAAAAGTATATAATTCCTGTTCCAGATAATGTTGCCTATAAGCAGTTTGGGGATAGTGTTTCGGTTCCGGTTCTTGAGGCTATATTTTCCAGAATATTAGAGACCTTTCCAGAACTAAAAACTAATAACAAGCAAGAGGCTATCGAAAATGTTTTGAGACCTGTCCAACAACTTACTATTGAAACTACAAATGCCTAACAACACAAACAACATAATTGACCTAGTAAAAAGAGGCTCGGCTACAGCAAAGGGCGGATTCAACAATGAAGATGACGTTGTCCGAAAGTTTAACAACTGGAAGAATGATGCGGACGCTCAGGATTGGCTCAAAATTATGGAATATGATTTGAGTCAAATTGAAAAAGTCATTGCCGTAAAGATTACAGGGTCACATAAAGCAGACGTGCAAGTTAAGATTAAGATTTTTCTGAAAGAAGCTATTGGTGCGGAGAATATATCTATTAAATTAGTTAGCAATCCGCAGGGATTTAATCAGATAGACAAAAGATGGGTTGATAAGTATGTTGAGCTTTGGAGTATACCGGAAAATATTGCTAATAGCCTAAAACTATTTACTGGTGAAACAAAGCCTAACGTTCCAAATATAAAAGACCCGAGAAGAATGTTCTTCAGTGAAATGAGCGAAGAAATACAGAAAGAAATTATCAAGTTTTTTGAAGCTAATAAAATTATGGTTGTAGCAGATATTCTAAAAGGTAGAGACAAGTTGGCAGCTTCTTGGATGTTGATTTATCAAAAACCTACAAATGTCTGGTCTCTACTTCCAATGTCAGTCGTTATGAACTTTTATGGGAATGGAGATGTAAGAATAACCAGAGAAGGTAGTTTGAAAATAGGTAGAATCACAATGCAAAGAAAAGGCGGGGACGGCGGTAGGGATACTGCGAATATGCTTCAGTTCAAGATAAATCCTTGTTCAATAGTAAACGACACTATGTATGGACACGGTCAATAAGCAAACCCGAAGCGAAATAATGAGCCGGGTTAGGAGTAAAGAAACCAAACTAGAACAGGCATTCAGGAGACAACTTTGGAATAGTGGAATAAGATACAGAAAAAATATTACAAGTTATTTTGGGAAACCAGATTTAGTGATAAAAAAATCCAAACTTGTTGTCTTCATAGATTCATGTTTTTGGCACGGTTGCAAGGAACATCTACGAATGCCGCATTCAAATATAGACTATTGGACTAAAAAAATAAAAAGAAACCAAGAAAGAGACATAGAAGTAAATCAGCACTACAAAGAACAAGGTTTGACTGTCGTAAGAATATGGGAGCACCTTCTGAAAAGCGAAGAACAGATAAATAGACAGGTCGATTACATAAAGA
>JBDKFM010000051.1:0-9502 GCA_039798685.1 Candidatus Parcubacteria bacterium
CTTGGAGAGTTTTTATACGTTGGTGCACTCTCATTGGGAGAGAGTTATGCGAAGGGATTACATTTCGTCTTCGGAGTCTTTATTATAATTCTCATTTATAAAACGACCCGACTATATACTGAAAGATTGCCTGCTCTTTTTGCCTGTATCATTTTTTATTCAAATCTTGTTGTCGGGTGGGAGTCGATTTCCGGATACGTCGATTTGATGTGGACGTTTTTTGTGACAGGAAGTCTGTATCTTCTCCTGCGTTTTTCTTTTGTGAAGCAGAAGCAGCTGCTCTATCTGTCAGGGATTTTTGTTGGACTCGCAGTAGGTGTAAAAATTTTGGCTCTAGGATCACTTGGACTTCTCATGACGACACTCTTATTTATGAAAATTAAAAGGAGGGAGAGTGGAATACGCATAAAAGATTTGTTGTATATCGGAGCACTGAATGTGCTCCTAGTGTTTCCATGGCTGTTTTTTTCGTATATACATACAGGAAATCCTGTGTATCCGTTTTTCACTCAGCGTTATCCGTCAGATTTTTCAGTTTTCTCTCTACAAAATCTCCGTGAAAGTGTAAGTCTGTTTGTGTTTGCAGCAGATCCGGTTTCTCCTCTCTACCTGATTTGTTTTCCATTGGTATTTATCTTTAGAAAACATTTTCATAAGAAAGAACATGTGCTACTTTTTATGTCTGCAATGGCTTTACTCATATGGGTTCTGATGCCGAAGAGTGGAGGTGGGAGGTTTGCAATGGTGTTTCTTCCGCTATTTTCAGTACTTATTGCAGTGCTCGTTAAGAGGATAAAGAACTATTGGTTTTTATTCAGGTATATACTCTTTCTTGGCATCGCACTGGGCATATTTTCGCTCGGGTATCGAATAGTAGCAAATATAAAATATGTGCCTTTGTTCATAGGTCTTAAGACAAGGGATACTTTTTTGACAGAACATCTTAATTTTACTTTTGGAGATTTTTACGATGCTGATCATTTCTTTGAAACACAGATAAAAAAAGATGAGGTTGTACTGCTCATTGGATTTCATAATCTGTATTATGTAGATTTTCCATTTATTGATCAAAGTTGGGTAAGAAAGGGAGATCGATTTCATTACATCGCAGTGCAAAATGGAGAGTTGCCAGAACGTTTTTCCGGGATGAAAAAGATATATGAAAATACAACGACACGGGTGAGGGTATATAGAGGAGAGAACCAGGTATGGTGAGATACGAAAAAATGTTCATGTTTTTGTGCTTTGTAGTGTCGCTAAGTATTGCGCTACGGGCTTTTTTTACCGGGAGATATCCTGATTTTTCAGTGTACTACTATGGTTCACAGGCATTTTTTTATGGTGTAAATCCGTATATTCACACCGCACAATCATTCTCTAATTTTGTCTACCCTCCTTTTGTGTTACTGTTTTTCTCTCCGTTTCTTTTGCTCTCATACATCAATGCAGGAATTGTTTTTTTGGTTGTATCGTTTCTCTCACTATTATTAGGGGTGTATTTCTTCTTGCAAGCAATAAAGAAGTTTACCTGGGGTGGATATTTTTTGATGCTCGCACTTTGTCTTTTTGCGTTCCCGGTGAAATTTACTTTTGGCATGGGACAGATAAATCTTTTTATATTCTTCCTTCTCTCAATGACCATTTTCTTTTTGAATAGAAAGCAACAGGATGTTGCAGGAATTTTATTAGGTATGTCTCTCGCATTAAAGTTATTTCCGTTCTTGTTAGTTCTTTATTTTCTTGTAATCAGAAAAATTCGTATAGTGTATGTTGCTGTTGTATTTCTTTTACTTCTCTATGGAGTCACATTTATTATTGTCGGAGTGGATTTTCATGAGTTTTTTCTGAAAAGTGTTGTTCCCGGCATCGGAAGCTCCTACCAGAGCGATTACTACAATCAATCTCTTACAGGATTTTTTGCTCGGCTTCCTCTGTCAGTAGAACTTGGAAGTATCGTAAAAAATTTGCTCGGAGTCGGTTTAATTTTGCTGACGTTTGTAGTGATAATGAGATCTACGATGAAAAATTTGAACGGAATTGTTGCTCTGACCTCAGTCCTCACGCTCAGCCTGATCGTGAACCCCTTTTCATGGCAACATCATTTTGTATGGCTTATACCGCCACTTATCGCTTCGTATTATACGTTTACGGTGAAAAACGATAAGATACTTCTGGCAATCGCATATATTTTGGTCGCCTGGAATTTTCCTGCACCTGACACTGTGCCGGTACTCGTAAGATCACACGTCCTCTTTGGTACGATATTGCTATGGTTTTTACAGATGAAGTTTTTGTTTAGGAAAAATGTATGATAGCACAACTTTTTATCATACTTCTCGTTCCCGCATATGTACTCGGTCAGGTTGCAAGAGTGCAATTCGGGCAGGGTGTTGCTGTGACTTTGCTTGATATCACAGTGATATTATTTGTCATTTTATCCATAATCCATTTATTTGCACGGAGGAGGTTGGGAGAGATGAGGAGAGTACGTATGCTGAAACCTGCCGCTATTTTTGTAGGAGCGTGTATATTGTCGCTTCTTATAAACAGTGTGCGGTTGTCTCAATTTGAGTTTGGCGTTGCAGGGCTGTATCTACTTCGTTTTATTTGTTATGTTTCGACAGTTGTCTTTATTGCTAATTTTTCTCTCGCACAAAAAAAGCGAATCGTGAAGATGATGGGTCTTAGTATGATTGCTGCTGTCGGAATTGGCTTTATGCAATATTTTTATTATCCTAATTTGCGTAACCTCTATTATCTTGAGTGGGACGATCATCTCTATAGAATGTTTTCAGTATATCTCGATCCGAATTTTGCCGGAGTTCTGTTTGCATGTCTCTTTCTCCTGCTTTCCGGCTATGTTCTTGACGAATTTAAGAAGCAAAAAAGAAATACCTTTTTTCTCTCTGCACTGTCTTTTTTGACGCTTCTTGCAGTGTTTCTGACGTATTCTCGATCCGGGTTTATAGCGCTTGCAACGGGGACGGCAGTTTTTTTGCTCCTGAAAGGATACAGGAAATTACTCATTGGCCTCTTGGTTTTATTCGGAATGATGGTGTTTTTGACAGCTGACACGGGAGTCGAGGGATTAAATCCTTTCAGGACTGTCTCAACAAACGCTCGACTTGAGTCAATGAGGATCGCTGTAGCTATCTTTCAAAAAAATCCCGTATTTGGAGTCGGATTCAATGCATATCGGTATGCGCAACATGAATACGGATTTCGTCCCGACGACAAATGGCAGACGAGTCACGCTGATGCAGGGACAGATAATAGTTTTCTTTTTGTGCTGGCGACAACAGGGAGCATAGGGTTTATGTGCTATCTGTATTTTTGGTATGCGTTTATGAGAAATGCATATATATACTCAGGGAGGGGGAGGCAGACCTTTCCGGTTATCGTTATCAGTACAGGGAGTGCTGTGCTCACTGCGTCTCTCTTTTTGAATACAGTTTTTTACCCTTTTATCCTGCTTTGGGTACTCTCACTGTATGGGGTCATGGAGAAAAAGTCACCTTGAGATTTTTTTCTGTTCTGTTTGTTGCTTCGTCTTCGGAGACTATTCTGATGTGATTTTCGCCATCTTGAAGACCAAGTCTGTAGCTGAATGTCCCGTCAGGTTGCATGACTGCCCAGAAGCCGTTCACAGTGACCTTTGCGCTCTCTCGTGTTTTGCCTGAGACTGTAATAGTTCTGTTGTCACCTCCGTTAAAGCTCTGACCGTCTGCTGGCGTCTCAACAGAAATTTCTGGTGCATCCTTAATATAATTGATTGTGAAATGCTCTGATTCATTACTGCTTTTTTTTGCGACTTTTGCTTTAGCGAATATCTCATTGGTTCCTTCCTGTAATCGTATTCCATCAAAAGCGAATGAGAGGTCATCCGTCAGTTCCTGCTCTTTAACCCGTTCATTATTTACATAGAGAGATATGGTTTGTTCTTCCTGCCCTGTGCCTCCTACAGTAATGACGCCGCTGTTTGTGGCAGTGTAGGAGATGTCGAGTTGCGGTGGTGCGATATATGTTGCGGCATCAGATTGTCCGGTCGTGCTCTTGTCGATCTTTTTTTCTACGAAAAGACTTAGATTTATAAGAAACGGTATCCCGAATATTATTATGAGTACGAAGATGAGAAGAATTCCTCCTATGCTGAGAAAAATATTTCGTTTTGCGAGGCTGTCTTTTGACTGTCTGATCCGGGATCTCATCGTTTTCCAGTATACTATAACATTTTATTATGACAGGAGCGATCTGCTTATGAGCCGAAGGTGGGACTTGAACCCACGACTTGCTCTTTACGAAAGAGCTACTCTACCACTGAGTTACTTCGGCAAGAGACATATTATAGGAAATTTTACTGATGCAAACAATCTAGCGGGATTTTTGCTGGAGAAATTGCTTTCCATGCCCGACAGTTGTGTTGACAGGTATCCCTGCGTGACAAAGCGGACAGCTTGACTCATCAAATGATTCTGCGGGAAGTGTACCGAGAGAAAAGAATGGAAGCTTCAAGTTTTCTTCATTGAAACTTTTAGGACTCCTGTTTACCATAACTCCGACACAGGAAACATTTCCGCCTGCGTTTTTTACTGTGTTGATCACTTTTACTACGGATCCTCCTGTGTTGACGATATCTTCAAGTATCAAAATATTTTTACCTGCTACGAGTTTGTCGTACCCGCGTTTAAAAATTTGATTACTCTCAGCATCTTTTTCTGTATACACTCCCAGGATTTCTTTGCCGAGTTGATTTGAGAGGTAGTACGCTGTCCACTGAGAGAGAATGATACCACCCAGTGCAGGAGCGACAATCACATCAACGGGATATTTTTTTGCACTTTCGGCAAAAAGTTGACCGATTTCTGATGATTTTTCAGTGTGGGGGTAGACTGCATCTTTATTCACGTACACTGAGCCATGCTTTCCGGATGTGTACACGAAGTGATTGTCGGTAATGATTCCTCCGACACTTTTTAAAATTTCTATAATATCACTCATTTTCTGTGTTCGTTAATACTTAATTGTAACTTCGATGCTTCTTCTTTTGCTTTTGCAGCAAAATCCTGTCCCGATGATGCGTATATTATTGATCGTGCAGCATGGATAATCAAGCCCGAGTGATCTTCTCGTAATCCTGCAGCCAGTGTCGCATGAAGATCTCCGCCTTGTGCTCCGATTCCCGGAACCAGAAAAAACATCTCTGGGGAAACAGTGCGGATTTTCTTCATATCTTCTGGCCAAGTTGCGCCGACGACAAGTAAGCAATTTTTGAATTCCTTATGCCACGATGTAGCCTGTTCTGCGACGTGGAGAAAAAGAGGAGAGTCTTCAGCAACCAGTTCCTGAAAATCAGAAGAACCTTCGTTTGAAGTACGGCAGAGAACAATTACTCCTTTATCTTTTTTTTCCAAAAACGGGAGAAGTGAATCTTTACCGAGATATGGATTTACTGTGACCGCATCTGCTTCGAAGATATCGAATGCTTCCTGCGCATATCGTTTTGAAGTTTCACCAATATCACCCCTTTTCGCATCGAGTATGACGGGGAGTGCAGGATAATTTGCATGAATATAATGGATTGTTTGCATCAGCGCCTGGATTCCTGATGTGCCAAGTGCAGCATAGTATGCGATCTGGATTTTGTAACAACAGACATGTGCAGCCGTTGCATCAATAATCTGTTTATTAAATTCAAGGAGTGGTTCGTGATGTTTTTTTACTTCGTGCGGAAGTTTCTCGAAATCTGTATCAAGACCAACACAAAGAAGTGAGTTGTGTGCGAGGATTGCCTGCTCTAGCTGCGAGAGAAAATTCATATGAGTATCATACTTTTTCTGCGATCTCGTTGGCAAGGTATGGGTTCCACATGGCGCCGGTCGCTGACTGTACGCTGTCTGCGCCTGCCTCACGATAGAGGAAGTAATCATCTGCTGTCATCACTCCTCCTATACCGATAATTTCGAAATTATATTTATGTTTTTTTCGAATGTCGAAAAGTTTTCTTGTCATGTCTAACCCTGCCCATTGTATTCCTGCCCCGCAGATGCCACTTTTCATCCGATTTTCTCCCGGAAGTGCCTGTTTACCTTGCTCGTTAACCACTTCAACTTGAAGCGTGTTAATTGCAGCAACACCTTGTGCATATCTGGATGCAATGTTTGCCAGACGTGCGAGTTCATCTTCATTTTGATAGTAGCCGACTTTCAAGATCAGCGGTGTATCGCCAATTCTCTGACGAATTTCTTTACATACTGCTTCTGTCGCATCGAGATTGAAACAAACGAGTCCTTCGTTTCCGATATTGGGACAGGAAAGGTTTGCTTCAAGGACTTTTGTCCCTGTCTCTTTTGAGAGTGACGCGGCATCAGCGAAGTCATTTATAAATTCTGTCTGTGTCTGATTTGGCCGTACGGTGCCCATAAAGCTGAGAATCATAAGCTGGCCGTCACTTGCATAAGAAAGTGCTTTTACCACGTCTTCCTGCCATTCCTGCGGGGTTCTGGACGGAACTCCAAATGAGTTTGTGATACTGAAAGTGGTCGGATCAGAAGAATAATGGTCACTTGCGGTGAGACGGGGTGTGGTCTCCGGATGAAGTTCATCTCCATCAATTATAACCGGAAGAACATTTGGAAAAGGGTGACATGGAAATGCAGCTGCACGAACAGTTTTGTACGTTGAGACATCAAACCCCCACTCAAATGCAGCTTTCATGTATGTGCTGTTCAAAAGTGGACCGGGTGGAATTCCGAACGGAAGTCTCACATCAAACCCGATATGGCGCTGTGTCGAAAGTGCTTTTCTCGCAGGTGGTTTCTCAGGAGAGCGGAGAATAGGGGGGCCATTTTTATAATTTTCTTCGTAGCTAAGTGCTGGATCGTAAAAGGCCGGCTGCATATACAATGATTATACTCTTTGTTTTTTTCGTTTGTTCGCGACCTGTAGCTCAAGGATAGAACGTCTTAGCTCTCCCTCAGCAAGTGCGAGATCACGGTCGGATATCGCCTCTTCTTTTTTCTTTAACACCTCCTGGGCGCGATCACGTGCCTTTAGAGCTTTGTCTACTTCAATTTCATGTGAGCGGACCGCATAATCAGCGAGTAGTGTAATTTTATTATCGCTTACCTCAAGAAATCCTCCCGTGACAGCCAAAAACTCTTCTTTACCATTTATTTTTACAATCATTTCACCTGGGAGTACCTTTGTGAGAAGTTGTGCGTGATGAGGGAGAATTGCAATCTGTCCTTTCGGTGTCTGTACGAGGAGTTCGTCAATCTCTTGTGTGAGAATTACTTTTTCTGGAGTAACAAGTTCAAAATGCATGATTATTTTGCGTTTTTGACTACTTCGTCTATGCCGCCCATCATGTAAAATGCCTGTTCGGGAAGGTTGTCGTGTTTTCCTTCGAGGATTTCTTTGAATCCTTTGACTGTATCGGCAATCTTTACGTACTTCCCTGGCTGTCCGGTAAAGATTTCTGCAACGAACATCGGCTGACTTAGGAAACGCTGGATTCTTCTCGCGCGTCCGACGATTTGTTTGTCTTCATCAGAGAGCTCATCAATTCCGAGAATTGCAATGATATCCTGAAGATCCTTGTACCTCTGTAGTACGCGCTGCACGCCACGAGCAACGTCATAGTGATCCTGTCCGACGATATTCGGATCAAGAATTCGTGATGTTGAGGTGAGGGGATCTACCGCTGGATAAATTCCCTGTTCCGCAATTGAGCGCTCAAGTGTAATTGTTGAGTCAAGATGCGAGAAGATTGTTGCGGGTGCAGGATCCGTGTAATCATCTGCCGGAACGTATACTGCCTGTACGGATGTGATTGACCCCTTTTTTGTAGATGTGATCCTCTCCTGTAGACTACCAATTTCTGATGCAAGTGTCGGCTGGTATCCCACTGCAGATGGCATGCGTCCGAGAAGCGCAGATACCTCTGATCCGGCCTGAGCGAAACGGAAAACATTATCGATAAAGAGAAGTACGTCTTCTTTCTTATCATCGCGGAAATACTCAGCCATGGTAAGTGCGGTAAGCGCGACGCGAAGTCTGTTTGCGGGAGGCTCATTCATCTGTCCGTATACCATGACCGTTTTATCCATAACTTTTGCTTCAAGCATTTCGAGCCAAAGATCTGTTCCTTCGCGTGTTCTTTCTCCTACACCGGCAAAAACAGAGTGTCCTTTGTGAACTGTCGCAATGTTTCTGATCAGCTCTTTTACGATAACTGTTTTTCCGACACCTGCCCCTCCGAATACGGCGACCTTTCCTCCTTTTGTGAAAGGTGCGATAAGGTCAATGACCTTTATGCCAGTTTCGAGAATCTGCGGTTTTGTCTCCTGATCAGCGAGTGATGGGGGAGATTTATGGATCGGATCAAATCGAGTACCTTTCTCCTCAAATTTTTTACCGTCAATCGGGTCACCAAGCACGTTAAATATTCTTCCGAGCGTTTTTTCTCCAACCGGAACACTGATAGGCGCATGAGTTCTGTTGACCACTGTTCCTCTGGAGAGTCCGTCAGTTGAACCAAAGGCGAGTGCTTTTACTTCATGATTTCCTGTCTCAAACTGAACCTCAAGAGTAAGCTTGGACTTGTCAGGCATGTTGACAAAAAGCGCCTCGGTAATTGAGGGAACTTCATTCTCAAAATATATATCTACCACAGGTCCGGCTACTCTTACGATAACTCCTGTGTCTTTTTTTGATGTTTTTTCTGCCATAGTGTTATTGTTCGTTTTGCATCGCTCCCGACGTCAGGTCGAGAATCTCACTTGTGATTTTTGCCTGCCTTGTTTTGTTGTACTCAAGTTTGAGTGTGTCTATTATATCATTTGCGTTGTCAGTTGCATTCTTCATCGCGATCATTCGTGCGCCCTGTTCAGATGCAAAGCTTTCGAGTAGGTATTGATAGAGTGACATCTCAAGATAGTGTCTGAGCAGATCAGGAAGTATCTCATTTGCTGACGGCTCAAATAGGTATGACGCATTGGTATCATTATTTTCGGTTTGTGCAAGGGAGATCGGGAGAAGTGTTGCGACTTCGGGAGTTTGTGAAAAGATACTCGAGAAATTCGTGAAGATCACTTTGACAGAGTCTACTTTTTTTCCGAGATAGTATTCGTCAATAATTTTGGAGATCGGGTACACCATATCGAACCTCGGAGTCGTCGTGCCAAATGAGAAAGTTGCAAGAACCTCTTTGCTGAATGATGCAACGCGGGTTTCCATCTTTTTCCCAATTACCACATATGAGCTTTCTGCATTGTTTTTTTGATATCGGAGAAATTCACGAAGTAGATTTGAGATCAATCCGCCACAAAGACCTTTATCAGGTGAGAGGACGATGACAAGTGTTTTTCCTGTCATTGCATCGGTTCCCATGTAGGGATGAAGCGTTTTATTTTCGGCTTTACTGATCACAGTCTGATTTAATTCCATAAGTTTTTTTACATATGGTCTTCCGGCAAGAGTTGCATTTTGCGCCTTTTTAAAT
>JBDKFM010000052.1:0-9317 GCA_039798685.1 Candidatus Parcubacteria bacterium
TGGTTATAAAATCCTGTATTATCCGGAAGCGAGAATTACTCATTTTGTCGGAAGAAGTTCGGATGATAGGGACTGGATTAAGAAAATTTTTGAAAAGAGCAGGAAGAAGTTTTTTTCAAAATATCATGGTCCTGTAGCTGCTTTGTGTAGTGAAGTAATTATTTCATTGTTTCAAAAAAATAACGCACTTCTTATTTTAATTATGATTCTTTCAGTCGTTCTTAATTTTTATCAAATAGATAAATGGATAATGTTTTTTGGTGACATCGGAAGAGACTACCTCGCAGCTAAAAATATTCTCATTTCAGGAAAAATACCACTTGTCGGGATTACATCGTCAGTTACTTGGCTGCATCAGGGCCCTTTGGCAATTTATCTCATTGCATTCTCATTTTTACTGGGAAATTTTCATCCTTCCTCTCCTGCAGTTCTTTTCGCGTTATTTGGCGTGGTCACAGTATATCTTGTATATAAAATCGGAAGCGACTATTTTTCAACTCAAGTCGGTTTACTCTCAGCATTGCTATTTGCCACATCACCACTTGTGATAGTGAATGTGAGATCGCCATATCATACTGCACCGATTCCGTTCGTGACAGGAATTGTGCTGTTGCTACTGTATCAACTATTTATAAGAATGAAAAAGAGATTTTTTCTCCTTGGATTTAGCTTAGGTTTATTATTTATGCTTGAACTTTCAAACACTGTGATACTTTTTGCTGTAGCAATTCTTTTTTTTATATTTAAAAAACAGTTTATTGTAAATGACTACATGAAGGTGGTCGTTGGTTTTTTCGCTGGTATTATTCCGCTTATTCTTTACGATTTCACGAACTCTTTTGTGCAGACTGGAGGATTTGCGCTTTGGATTGTAAATAGAGTCAGATTATTTTTTGGTCTGACTTTGTCTGGTGAATCAACGGGAGTGCACCCACTATCTACTGCAGTCTTTATATGGGATCAGATAAGAAGAATTATTTTTCCAGCAGATAATGGAGTAGCTGTGGGATTTGTTGCTGTTATGTTGATTGTTATGATTTTTTCTTTATTTAGAGTTAAAAACATACATGCAAGAAAAAGTTTACTGATCGTTGTCCTTTTGCTCATAGTTTCAATCGCCGGTTTTTTTGTACATGCCTCACCTGGGCCTGCATATTTTCCCGTGATATTTGTTCCTCTTTCATTACTCTTGGGATTAAGTTTTAGTAAAATAAGCCGGAGAAATCCATTTGTAATCTTACTCGTTGTTTTTTTTGCACTTTATAATGCGTGGTATGTTCTGTCAAATCAATATTTTCTTGATACTAGTGAAAAAAAGGGGTCTCTTGCGCAGGGTTGGAATTATGGATATGGAGCGGCATTATCTGAACAGATACATCAGGTAAGTACTCTTATATCAATGAATCATAAAGCTTCCGTTGTCATAAGAGGTGGAGGATTCTGGGAAAATAATGAGACATCGATAGATAATTATAAATACCTTTTTTGGTGGATTGGGGGTCCTCCGAGTGAAGCCACTGAGAAGTATGTATTTTATCCCTCTGATGATCCGCATAATGAAAGTAGAAAAGTAATCTATAGCGATAATTTTATTTTTGTCTCAAAAAATGAATAAGGCTCTTTTTTTTCTCTGCATATCTGCTTTCTTAGTAGGCATATCTTTTGTCTTGCCGGGTTATTTTTCTTCGGCTGATACGCTTATGTATTTGCCAAGTTTTGATAATGGTTCGTTTTTAGTCCCGAAAAATTCATTGTTATTTGATCCTGTGGTTCAATTCGAACCTTGGAGAGTGTTTGCGAAAGAAGAGTTTGTGCAGGGTAGAATTCCTTTTTGGAATCCACACAATGCTTCAGGAGTGCCGTTTTTAGCAAACCCACAGTCGTCTGTGTATTTCCCTTTGCAGTTTCTGTACTATTTTCTACCAACCAGTGTCTCTTTATACAGCATACACCTGATAAAACTATTCTCGGTTGGATTTTTTATGTGTATATATCTCCGGGAAATGCAAAGAACTTGGCTGAGCTCAGTTCTTGGAGGGGTAGTAGTTGCAAGTTCTGGATTTTTTATTACGTGGCTGCAATGGCCCCATACTAATGTGCTTTTGTTTTTTCCGCTGCTTCTTTTTTTGACAGAAAAAGTTTTACATCAGAAATATAATTCCTATCAGAACTACGTATATATAACCATCACATATTTTCTTGCAATTCTAGGAGGGCATCCTGAGACCCTATTTCACGTATTTTTACTTCACATGGCATACGCTGTTCTCAGATTGCATGCACATAAGAAGAAGTTGTTTTTCGTGTTTCTATCATTTATTGTCTCAATGCTTCTTGCGTCATTTGTTCTTTTTCCATTTGTTGAGTACCTCTTACATAGTACGGTACTACTTGAGCGAGGAAAGAGTCCGGTAAATTTTTATCTCTCACCAATTGGTGTAATTCAGTTTATTTTTCCATTTGTTTTCGGTGCTCCTCATCTCTCACTTTACCGCTCTATTCACCAGGAGACGAATTTTCAGGAAGGAATAGGAGGATATGTCGGTGCGATCGTGTTTGTATTTGCATGTATTGGTTTTTTTACGAAAAGAAAATCTGCAATTGTGAAGTTCTGGGCCATTTTCTTTATAGTAGTGCTTCTACTTGCCTACAAGATTTTTCCATTTACATTAATAAATCAACTACCCATATTCTCACTCAGCGTGAATGTACGTCTTCTCGGTTTTCTGAGTTTCGGTCTCGTGACTATCTTTTGTTTTGTGCTTGATGACATCCTCTTGAGACCATGTAAAAACAATAGAACTGTGTTAAAAGTAGGTACAATTATTCTCTCATGCATCTCGCTTCTTATCATAGGAGCAGATTTTCTGCTCCCCATTTTCACAGAGGGTGCGGCAGGTAAATGGCAAATCTATCTTCATTTTCTTTCGGAACATTTATTGATTGTATGTGTAAGTTCTCTTCTATTTCTTCTCGGACTTCTCAGGAAACCATTTGACTGGTTTTCTTCAGTTCTTCTCAGCAGTGCGATTCTCGTGCAAACAGTATTTTTCTTTTGGAATTATAATCCCGTTATTGAGAAAGCACAGTTTTATCCAGAGACTGAGCTGACCACACTTTTGAAGACTCTTCCACCAGGTCCGATTATCGAGGTTGGGAATATGAACTTGCCTGAAAATATAAATCTCTCTTATGGTCTCGAGCATGTGAGAAGTTATGATGCGATAGATGTCGGTGTGAGAAGTAGGGAGGTAGACAGTTTGTTTTATGAAGAAAACCGTTGGGGAAGAATTGAGCATGCTGACGCTGATGCGTTGACTAAGATCGGAGTGAAATACATTCTTTCTGATTATGATATCCGATTTGTGTTGTCTGGTTCAGATCAGGATCCTCTCGATGTGCTTCCCTTGCATGGATCATTAGTCACTCAGACTACTCTTGTTCCAAAGTCAGATTCAGTAATGGGACTTCGGATGATGTTCGCGACACACAATAGAAAAAATAACTGCAATCTTGAGTTACTTCTTCGCGAGAAAGCGACAGAGAGAAAACTTTTTACATCACGAGCCGAGTGCACGAGTTTTTCAAATTTTATGTATTATGTGTTTGACATACCACCCGGTATTTTAAAAAAACATACACCGGTAATCCTCACGCTGAGATTGCGAAATGCTGATAGTAATAATTTTATAAGCGCAGTAGGACAAGGAGATTCACCTTACGTCGCGCAGCTTATCAAAGTGGAAGGAGTAAATAGGAAGGCGTCATTAATTAACCGGCTGAAGGGTATATATGTTTTTTCATTATCAGGGGATGCGCTACTCACTTCGAAAGATACATATCAGCTGATAAAAAAGGAGCCTACCGAAATTGAATTTATTATAGAGAGTACAAAAGCACAGCAGATTACTCTTTTCAGCTCAAATTTTCCAGGATGGGAAGTGTATGTAAACGGGCATCTTATACCTCATGATTCTGACAGCGCATTTATACGCTTCATGGTACCTAAGGGAGATCAGATAGTGCGTGTTGTATATCATCCACTTAGTTTCATTCTTGGAGTGATCTTAAGTCTTGCAACACTGTGTATTGCAGGGATTATACTGCTCCGTCGTAGTATTCATGGTAAAAGAAGTATATCGTTAGTATACCTTAGGGGATTGCAGGAACTGAGAGTCCTGCAGATACCCTGGTACTCACATCTTTTTGTTTTTGCAATTGGAATTGTAATTTCTTCTCTGCTTTATCTCGCTGTTATCAGAATTTGGAGTCCGACTTTTATTATGCCTGAGAGCCAGACAATAAATTGGTATACGGTACATAAGTATCCCCGTCAGCAAGATTATTTTTATTTTGCGACATCTTTTCTCTCTATCACCGTCGGATCCGTCATTTTTTGGCTGCTGTGGTTATGGAAAATTTACAAAAAAGGACATTGAGTATAATCGAAATTGGTGCAACGTTACTTTTTCTTTTGTTTATTGGTTCAGGGGTTGTGCAAAGCCCGTTTTTCGGCAATATCAATGTGATTGATGAAGGGCAATTTGCAGCGTGGGTTTCACAGATGCTTCACGGGAAAATTCTTTATAAAGAAATTTACACGGCATATGGTCCTCTGTATATTTATCCGTTCTATGAGTTGGCGAAGATTTTTGACCCGTCTGTTTTTTTAATGAGGATTCTATATAAAGTAATTTTTGTCTTTATCAGTATCGTAGTTGTAAAGAGATTGTTACAAAAGCTGGACATCCGTTACCCGATTCAACTCGTTTGTCTCGCAGCGGTTTTGATAATTCCTGATTTCGGTTTGAGGCAAGGGATCGGTTTGTTTTCATTGTTAGTTCTTGTTACTCTTTTTGAGAGTAAAGCGTATAGAGTTGCTCTTCTACTAGGGGTGAGTGTTGTCGTCTCACTTCTTATTAGTATCGAGATTGGAATTTTTGTTTCCTGCATCTCATTACTTTTTTATATTGTCACAATTATTAGTGAGAAACACCCAAAAAAAACAGTATTGTTATCGTTGACAACATTAATTGCTTCTGCTTTCAGTGTATTACTTTTTTATCTGTGGTCAACGAGAGAGGGGTGGTTTCTTTTCTATGTACAAACGACACTCAGTGATTTAAAGATATTTTCTGGTATCGATCTTCCTAATGGTCAAAATTTTCCAAACATATTCGTACTTGCTCCAAAGTCATATGATCCCTTTGTCTGGTTTAAATTCATTTTTTCAAAACAGATGCTTCTTTACTGGCTTTTTATTTTTTATATCATATCTTTTCTTTACATTATTTATAATCTACTCTTCCACAATAAACACATACCCCTTCGTCTCATTTCCGTGTTGGTACTTTTCGGGTTCCTCATCTCAACTATTTTAGTCGGAAGATCCGGTCATTTCTCATTTGTTCTTGCACCTGTTTTCATTCTTCTCGCATTCTTTGCTGATCAGTTGATAAAAAAATATGTGCGTGTTTCTTCGATGAAAGAAAAAGCAATTATCACAAGCATTGTTGTTACTTGTCTTTTTTTCACTGTACGTATTGTTGCCATATACAGGACTGATTTTCCGAAAGTTTTCCAGTTACCGGGTATTATCTACAACGGAAATGCTACGATTCCGTTTGTAGGTCCGATCGTTTTACCGAGTGAACAAAGAAATACTATTTCTGAAGTGCAGCATTTTATTTTCAATAATACCACTCAAGATGACATGGTGTTTTTTGCTGCAAATGAACCGATTATGTACATGCTTGTTTCAAGAAATAATCCCACCAGGTATGATTATCCCTATATAGCCGGCACTATCGAGAAAAGATTGGAAATTCTCTCAGACCTTGAGTCAAATCCGCCGAAATATATTCTTTATAATATGTCAGCGTGGGATGTCGACGGGGTTTCTAATATAAAGCGGATGCCTGAAGTATGGAAGCATATTAACACACATTATATGATCAAAAAACATCTTGGGTCTGTTCTTGTATACCAACGGAAAATACAGTAAGCTTGAAATTTATGCGCGAAAAAATTGATATTGTATTACCTGTCTATCGTGAAGAAGGGAACATCGCAGAGGTTCTGATGCAGATTAAGGAAAAAGTGAAAACGCCACATAGAATGATTGTAGTGTGGCAGGATCGACGTGATCCGACATTGCGGATTCTCACGCTTCTTAAAAGAACGATGAGGAATCTCGAGCTGGTTGAGTGTAAGGACGGAGTTGGAGTCGTGAAAGCACTTCGTGCAGGGTACAGACATGCAAGAGCTCCGATAGTTGTGACGATGATGGCAGATCTCTCAGATGACGCTTCGGATATAGATAAAATGGTGGCGCTTATGAATAAGGGATATGATGTTGTCGCTGCATCAAGGTATCATAGACGTGGTAAGCGGGTAGGAGGACCACGGATGAAAGGTTTTCTTTCGCATTTTGCCTGTTGGACACTCTCACATATCTTTCATTTTCCGACGACAGATGCAACAAATGCTTTTAGAGTGTTCAGGCGTTCATTTTTGCAGTCTGAGACTATTGAGAGTTTGGGTGGATTCGAGCTCCCTCTCGAGTTGACCGTCAAGGCATTTAGGAAGGGCCTTAGGATTGGAGAAGTTCCGACAATCTGGCATGAAAGAAGCAGTGGGAAGTCGAAATTTAAATTAGTTGAGTGGTTCCCTCAGTATCTGAGATGGTATTCGATGGCAGTAACACATTCGATGTCTTTATTTTTATTCATCGATGCGAAGAGGAGGTCTCTCGCGATAAAACGAAGTACACGAGTGTAAATTACCGAATTCCGGTTCTTATTATTGTCGCAAGTACCAGGGTGCCGTGTTTGAGTGAGCTGACACTTGAGGAGCCTTCTGCTCTTGCAGTATACGTGATGGGAATATTCTGAATTTTCATCTTTTTTTTCGCAGCGAGCAACACAAGCTCTGCCTCGTATCCGAAATGGTCAGTTGAAGGTTTTATCAATAGTAGTGATTTTTTTCGAAAACCCTTAAAACCAGCCATTACGTCTGTAATTTTTTGAGAAGCAAAGAGTGATGTCATAAAAGAAAGGAGGAAGCTTCCGAAAAGTTTTGGAAATGATACGGAATACATCTCAACCATCGATCCCTGTTGGTATCTGGTTCCTAACGTCAGGTCTGCTCCCTTCTGCAGGGCATCTACGTGCTTTGGGATCTCAGCCGGTTTGAACTGCAAATCAGCGTCTATCTGTATGACATACTCTCCTCTAAGATGCGGAAGAGATTTTCTGAAAACAGCACCTTTCCCTCCCTTCTCTTTCGTTTGAATCACCTCTGCGCCAGCCATCCGAGCGACCATTGCGGTTTTGTCCTTCGTTTTTCCGTCTACAACAACAAGTACCCGTATGTGATATTTGGAGATTTTAAAACACTCCCTGACCGTGTGTTCGATAATACGCTCTTCATTAAGAGCCGGGATGATGATGTCGACTGTGGGTTTTTTCATTAAATTTTGAGTATTATAGCATCGAAACGTACAATGTTATATTTTTTTTGCAATCATTATGAATGAGTCCCCTAGATTTATACGGATAGGAAAGGAAGCGAGAAATGAAATTGATTGTATCTGCTTTCGGAAATACCTGAAGATTTTGTTTGTCGTTTGTATTCTGTCAAGCAGATACGAAAGAGGAAATATCCTACCGTAGCTCCCGCACGACATGACCTCGAAGCCATTTTTTTCGAGAAGAAGGCGGAGTGTTTTTGGTGAATATAAAATAAGATGCATCCTGATTAAAAAGGGACATTTTTCCCCGAGGATACGGGAGAATAAGCTGTCGATATTTGGTGTTCCGAGCGCGATGATTCCATCCTTTTTTAAAGATCTGTGAATTATTTTTAGAGCCGTATGTGGAGTATCTAAGTGCTCTATGACATCCCAAAGTGTGACTGCATCATATGTATTTGATGCAAGCTTTGTATTGTATAACGAAGATCCGAGTATGCGGGCTCCATTTTTTTTCGCATATTTCACTGCCCAACGTGACGGCTCTATCCCGAACGGTAACCAGCCATCCTCACGGGCAATTTGCAGAAAGTATCCGGCAAAACAACCAATATCCAGGAGTATGCCTTTCTTTGACAATTCATCTATCTTTGAGAGATGTTCTTTCAGGAGTTGTTTTCTGTAACTCTCTGTTTCCAGATATTCATGGTCTACTACGTCTTTATATCCAGTCAGCAACGATGAGATGCTTTCGACAGGGTTGACGTAGACAACACTGCAGTTCTTACACCGGACAATTTGTCCGTGTTTTGTGTAGTCATCAAGTGAGTTTTTAAGATTGTTTTGTATGGCACGCGGATCAAAGTCTTTTTTTGTAAGAGTTGATCTATACAAAATTTTATGTACCGTGCTCCCACAAAGAGGACAAGGGATGTTGGTAAATCTCGGAAGAATAGATTTTGTTGTTGCCATGGTATAATTATACAGTTTTTCATGAAGAGAAAAGACTTTTTCTTTTGTGTTGTTCTATGTATTTTTGGAATAGTTTCCAGGTTGCCATTTTTGGAACAGACGCAGTCTCATATGGATGGTCCGCTCTACTCAATTGCGTTGTTCCGGTATTCATTTGAGCAGAGCACTCCGACAGCTCCAGGGTATCCGCTCTACATAGGACTCGCGAAGCTGTTTTTTTTATTTTTTACTGATCCTCATTCTGCGATTCTTGCTGTGAGCGTGCTTTTTAGCGGAATTGGTGCGGGTGTTTTTTATTTGTTCGGTAAATCACTTTTTCGTCAAAGTACCGGCATTATAGCGTCCTGTATTTTCTTATCCTCTCCGTCGATTTTTTATTTCGGGGTGACGGGATATGCCTATGTTGTTGTCTTGGTTATGACGACAGCGCTCGCATACTGCGTACATGAAATAGTTTTTAAGAAAAGGCAACTGTCTTATCTTCTTGGTCTATTGTATGCGCTTTCGCTTGGTGTCAGACCTCAGGAAATACTGCTCACCTTGCCACTTTTTCTTTTTGGATTAATATATTTGAAATTCAGTGACCGCATAAAAGCTCTGCTTAGTTTTTTGACAGTATTTTTTTTATGGTTTGTCCCGTTTATTATTCTGACAGGTGGTCTGGAGAACTTTCTCTATTATTCTTCTGAGGTATCTAAAACCGCATTACCTCAATTTTCCTTGACTTATCTATTTCGTAAAAAGTTTGAGCTTGGAAGCGGATTATTCCTCACTCTTGGAGCCGTATTAATTTTTTACCCCTTTCTTATACGCGATCTTCTACGCAAAAAACATACCACAACTCTGTCGGGTATTATGAATAGAAAATTCATAC
>JBDKFM010000053.1:0-9120 GCA_039798685.1 Candidatus Parcubacteria bacterium
ATTATCTCATTATTATTAGTATTCACACTTCTTTTCTCAGGAAATGCATCGTTTGCAGGAGCAGTCTTTGCAGAAGATGCACCGGTTGCTCCAGAAGCACCAGCTGCTCCATCAGCACCTGATGCGCCTAGTGCACCGGTCGCTCCTGAGTCACCTAGCGCACCGGTAGCACCTTCTGCACCCTCCTCTTCAACGAGTGAACAAGTCACACCGACTCCGGTACAAGAGCAGACTCAGCCACATGAGGAAAAGAAAAGAGAGCGAAATGTACCTACCGAAGAGGAATACATCGCGAGTCAGAAAGCACCGTCTCCGACACCTGTGTCAGGCGGAAATGTCGGAAATACGACGATCGGTACAGGGGATGCCAATTCGCAAGGATCACTTCTTACGACAGGCAACAATAATCTTGCTGCTGATTCTATGATTCCGGACGGGTTTGGAGGCTACATTGCAAATACCGGAAACGGTGCAGGGTCCGACAATACTGCAAATTCTACTACCAACAATAACTCCCTCACTGATCAGAACAATACTGCAAATGTCTCAAACGGGATGCAGCTTGACTCTGTGTCTGGGGGAAATACGTCATTCGGAAATGTCGGTGATACAACTGTTGTTACCGGGAACTCAAATGTCTCTGGTACGGCGATCACCTCACTAAACACAAATGTTGACGGAGTCGCTGTTGCGGAATTTAATGTTGCGGATGATCAAAAAGGTGATCTGATTCTTGATTTCAATGCGAATTGTATCTCAGGATGTGCTTCATTACAGGGTGCAACAGGTAACACAGGAAACGGTGCAAACTCTGCAAATACAGCAAATACCCTTTCAAATACAAACAACGGCACGTTCCAGTCAAATGATGCAGCGATCGCCGGTGAGATGGTTCTTACTGCAAACTCAGGAAATAATACCGCAAGTTTAAATACAGGCGGAAATACCGTGATTCAGACCGGAGATGCAAACGTCAATGCAAATATGCTGACATTTGCGAACAATAATTTATCCGGAAATGTCGTCTATGGGGTTGTCAACATTTATGGAAATCTCGAGGGTGACATTATTCTTCCCGAGTCAGCACTTACCGGGATCTGCGGTACATGCAGTTCCACAGGTGGATCAGCGTCAAACACAGGAAATGGTGCAGGGTCCACAAATACAGCAGGTACTTCATCTGATGTGAATAATGCAACATTCCAGAATAACGATGTCGCGATTACTAACAATATTGTCTTTGATGCGAATTCAGGAAACAATGATGTGAATAGAAATACAGGCGGCACAAACGCTGTACAGACAGGAAATACCTCAGTAGATGCAAATGTGTTTAATATCGCGAACTCCAACATTGATGGTGGTACATGGTGGCTGGTTCTTGTCAACGAGGCCGGAAATTGGGTCGGAAAGATCATGGGAAGTCCCGACGGAGCAACAGCGGCGGGCTCAGCAGGAACAACGCTCACTGTAGGTCCAAATGGCGAGATCACGGCATCAAATGGCGGCAACGGAGCAGGTTCTACAAATAATACTTCAAATGCATCAACGACAAACACAACGACTGTGCAGGATAACAATGCTGCGATCAACAACACTCTCAATCTTACGGCAAACACAGGCGGTAATAACGCAAATGACAATACGGGAGGATCATCTACTATCGTGACCGGAGATGCCAATATCGTTGCAAACCTTGTGAATTTCGTGAACAACAATATCTCAGGCAACGGAAAACTTGTTGTGACAGTTGTTAATGTCTTCGGAAGTTGGATGGGCGATCTTGTGACTCCGGGACAGAAAAAGCAGGAAAAATCTGAGAATACTGTCGCTTCAAATGCGCAGTCTCAGGGATCTGGATCTGGCAGCACAAATTCTTCAGAAAATAAAACAAATAGCACTCAGTCAGCGGCGACTTCGACACCTGCACAGCCGACAGTGACACCTTCGACAGCACATGTGGCCGGAAACGGAAATGGTAGTACAAACAGCGTTAATTCAGGTAACAGTACTGTTGGTGCAAGTATAGGATCATCAGCAAACTCGAATACAGCAGTTCTCGGACAGAGCACAGAGACTGTTAAGGGAGCAAATAACGGAAGAGTGAAAGTGAATCTGGCATGGCTGATCCTTGCGGTTCCATTGTACCTTCTCTTAAAAACACGAAGACGACTCACAGCGAAACTCCTGTCCATTCGAAAGTAAATTCGAAAAAATCTGTCCCCTGTCCCCTGTCCACTTGTCTATTTTCGTATGAAAGCAAATAAGTTAGTTCTCTCATTTTTAGCAATTTTGCTGACAGGATTTTCGCCTCTCATGAAGCCGTTTACCGGTGTTATTTTTGCTGAAGAAATCGTGATTAGTGGCAACGGTTCTGAGTCAGCCAACGCTGTGTCTAGTACCACGCAGACAGAGACTGCGGTTCAGCAGTCAAATCAGTCTGAGACCACGAACACCGTGTCTGGGACTTCTGAGACAGGTAGTAATGAGGCGTCAAAAAATACCGGTGATACCGCCATTCAGACCGGAAATACCGAGTCAAGTGTCGGGGTCACAAACCAGGGGAACATCTCATCAGTTGATACGTCTTCATGTTGTCAAACTGGAGAAAAGACTATCACAGTGAGTGGAAATGGGGATAATTCCACAAATACTGTTGATGCAAACCATACTGCAACAGTGACAACCACAGTCCACCAGAATGCGACGATCACAAATACAATAACCGGAACTGCAAATACCGGCGGAAATAAAGCAAACAATAATGGCGGTGATGCAGTGATCATTACTGGGAACATTTTCCATAAAGAAACCGTGATGAACGGACCAATAAACATTTCCTCCATATCAGTTGGGCTCCCCTCAAAAGGCTATATGGTTAAAGTGAACGGAAATGGCGCAGGATCTGTGAATACGACAAATATATCTGAGAATATTTCGCATCTGAGTTATGTGACAAATACGACAACAATCATAAATAATAGTTTCTGGGATCTTATTACCGGGAACAATACAGCTTCAGGTAACAATGGTGATGTGACAATAAAAACTGGAGATATCGTATCCGTGGTCAGTATCACGAATAAAGCAAATGAATCAGTGATCAAAGATGAGTGCTGCAAAAATCCATCTGAGACACCGGCACCAACCCCAACTCCAAAAGATGAAAATAAACCGGGAAATAATAATGGAGGAGGAAGCGGTGGAGGCAGTGGGAGCTCAAACGGATCTAGCTCCTCTACTGGGCCTTCGGGAGGACACATTCTCCCAATAACAGGTACGAACTGGATTATGCTTGCACTCTTCGGAAATATCGCAATGCTTTTCCTCGGTGTGGTGTTGAGGTTGCGCTCCGGTCGCTCTCCCGGATTTCGCTATAACTTTGTGATCTGAAACCTCCCCGTCTGTGGGAGGTTTTTGTTTATCCCTTGGACATGGTACAATCGCTCCCATGGCTACTCAGTTCACCAGTCGGAAGTTTGGAAATATCCTCATCATACTCTCATGTCTGATCTTCCTTTCTTTTGCTGCACTCTATTTTTATATTCATCTTGATCGTGGTGTACAAGATGTTCCGAGAATTGGATATATGATTGAGATCCCAAAAATCAGTGCATTCTCCCCTATCATTGTCGGTGTCGACCCATGGAATCGTCAGGAGTATAATGATGCGCTCACACGTGGTATCGCTCAGGCAAAAAATACCTACGCACCGGGACGGGGAAAACTTATTTATCTGTTTGCCCACTCCTCAGGTTCCCCATTTGAGCTTCTCTCAAGAAATACACCCTTTTTGCGCTTGGATGAACTCAATCGCGGTGATAAGGTAAATATATATGTTGAGGGGACTCAGTACAGGTATTCCGTCTCAGGTAAAAAAATTGTCAGCCCTACAGAGCTCACATATCTTCAGAATACTGCAGAAAATGTCCTAATCCTCCAAACCTGTTGGCCACTTGGGACGGACTGGAAGAGACTACTCGTCTTCGCCACTCCTTTATAATAGTATTTAGTATTTAGTATCTCTTAGCCATTAGCTCCGCCAGCTGGCGGACAGCCTGTGCCTCATTTATACAAACTTATACAAAACATCACTTATTTTAACGAAATTATTACAAAAGGTTGACAGTATAGTATCTTTATGCTATACATTATCCTCTTATAATTAACTATGAGATATAATCACAAACATCACCTCTACACAGTCGCAGAGGTCGGGCAGATCTTAAAACTCAGTACTATTACTATATATAAGTATATACGGGAGAAAAAACTAGAGGCCATAGAGTTTGGCAGACATTATCGTATCAGCGCACTATCCCTCGAACGCTTCATAGAACGACACACCGTACCGGCACAGGTAGAAGGAGGCCGGGAGTGAATAAACCAAAGTCATTAAGTCTTGTTATCCCAGTCTATAACGAACTCAAAAATGTCGCAAAACTTCTTGAGCGGATCTCAGACGTGTTTGAGCGACATGATATCGATTTTGAGCTCATCTTTGTTGATGATCACTCAACTGATGGAACATATGAGTATCTTCAGCGCTTTGCGAGAAGTAAGCACGTCACACTTCTTGAGAAAAAAGGAAAACCCGGCAAATCGTATTCGCTTATTGAGGGATTTGCAGTTGCCAGGCACGAGTATGTCGGTATGATCGATGCTGATTTGCAGTACCCCCCGGAAGCGTTGCCTGAGATGATTGGTAAGCTCGCGACGCACGATATCGTGGTTGCAAACAGAAAAAAGTATAAAGGTTCACCGCTCCGGAGGTTTATGAGCCGGTCATTTAAGTCGTTTTTTGGCAATATGCTTTTCGGGCTGAGTACCGATATTCAGTCAGGACTTAAAGTTTTTAGAAAAGAAGTAGTAAAGACAATCCTCTTTGAACCGAAATCTGGATGGTCATTTGATCTTGAGTTTCTCCATAGGTCTCGGGAGGCTGGTTACAAGATCACAGATGTTGCAATTACTTTCGAGGAGCGGGAAAACGGCAACTCGCATGTGAAGATTCTCAAAACTGTGTATGAGATAGGTTCAAGTGCACTCGCTCTCCGCCTCAAAAAGATACATCCCCAGATAATTAAGCCTACGAACGGGACAATGATAGGTGCAGGTATCGGTTATAAAAAGCAGAAATACATCACGCACACGACGCTTCCTCATCATCTTTCAGCAATGCAGACATTTCTTTTTGGTCAAAAAGTATTTTTGTTTGCACTCCTTGCCGTTATTGTGTTTGGGTTAATCACTAATCCTCTTCAGACAGGCATCATCACCGTTGCGGTACTCAGCACGGTGTATTTTATAGACGTACTGTTCAATCTTTATATCATTCTGAAGAGTTTGTATAGCCCACAAGAGATCTCAGTCAGCCCTGCCGCAATTGACAAACTGAAAGACTCCGATCTCCCAGTCTATACAATTCTCTGTCCACTATATAAGGAGGCGCATGTGATCCCGCACTTTCTTGAGGCAATAGACAAGATTGATTGGCCGAAAGACAAGCTTGATGTCGTTCTTTTACTCGAGGAAGACGATCCTCAGGCAAAATTTGTCGTTGAGGCAAATTCACCCTCATACGTCCGCGCGGTGATCGTTCCTCACTCAATGCCGAAGACAAAACCAAAAGCTTGTAATTACGGACTCTCAATTGCCAGAGGAGAATATCTCGTTATTTACGATGCTGAAGACATCCCGGATCCGGATCAGCTCAAAAAGGCGTATGCGGTATTTCAAAAACAACCAAAAGAGATAGTCTGTCTACAGGCCAAGCTCAATTACTACAATCCTCATCATAATCTCCTGACGAGATTTTTTACTGCTGAATATTCGTTGTGGTTTGATCTGACACTCCCCGGCTATCAGTCTCTGAATACCTCATTGCCTCTCGGGGGTACGAGTAATCATTTTAGGACAAAAGATCTGAGAACCATGGAGGGGTGGGATCCTTTTAACGTGACTGAAGACGCTGACTTAGGTGTCAGACTTTTCCGCAAAGGATACAGAACGGCGATTATTGACTCGACGACTCTTGAGGAGGCAAACAGTAATTTTAAGAATTGGATCAGGCAGAGATCGAGGTGGATCAAAGGTTATATGCAGACATATCTCGTGCAGATGCGAAGTTCATTCACTTTTGCCAGAGAGCAGAGGCATCATGCACTTCTCTTTCAGTTGACTGTTGGCGGGAAGCTCGCCTTTATTTTAATTAATCCATTTCTCTGGGTTACAACGATTGCTTACTTCACGCTGTATCAGTTTGTCGGTCCGTCAATCGAAGCATTCTATCCCCCACTTGTTTTCTATATGGCCGTAATTTCGCTTGTGTTTGGTAACTTCCTCTTTCTTTACTACTACATGATCGGATGTGCAAGACGCGAGCAGTGGGCTCTTATGAAGTATGTATTCTTGATCCCACTTTACTGGCTGATGATCAGTATCGCCGGATTTATGGCATTTTTTCAGCTTCTGTTTAAGCCGCATTACTGGGAGAAGACAATTCACGGGTTGCATCTGAAGGCAAATGTTCTGAAAGTAATTCCTGACGTCGTAGTGGCAACAGAAGAAGTCGAATCGATTACGATTTTCCCGAAGGATTATAAAAAAAGTTTTGTCAGAAGGATTCTGAGCAGTAAACAGTTTTTTGGCGGTAGTTTTCTCGTTGTTGCATCGGTACTTGGGAATTTGGGAAATCTTTTTTTCAGTACATACTTCGGGCGTGTTCTTGATCCAGCAACTCTTTCAATAGTTGCGCTAGTCGGAAGCTTCTGGAGTATTGCGGCAATTACTTTAAACGCAGTCGGAGCAACCACGAATTACCGTGCAGGATTTCTTGACGGCAGGTACGGCAAAGAGACCGCGGCAGCGTTCTGGTCATATATCAGAAAGCGTACATTCAGGGCAGCTGTGCTGATAAGTATTCTCTGGGTAGCACTCTCTCCTTTCCTCGTGAATTATTTTCAGGCAGAAAGCATCTATCCATTCCTCGTGTTTCTCCCTGTATGGCTTCTTGGTTTTGCCTATTTTGTCGATCATGGGTATCTTTCTGGGCGTCTCATGTTCGGGGTGCTTGGTGTCATCGTGATTCTTGAAGTGCTTATAAAAGTAGTTTTAGGACTTCTCATTTATCAATTTGATCCGGCATATGTGTATCTTTCAGTACCTCTCTCGTTTGTTGCTTCATTTTTTATCGGATGGGCTCTTGTTGTCTGGAAGAACAAAGATATCGTCCATAAACATGTTGAAGAAGTACGACATTTTCCGAAGAAGTTCTTTCTCGTCTCAGTGCTCACTGGTCTCTCGACAATGTCGTTTTTGACTCTGGATTTTATATTGGCCAAACACTATCTCGTTCCTGATGAAGCGGGAACGTATGCGCTCCTCTCAACAGTCGGGAAAATGGTGTTCTTCTTAGGTTCACTCGGAAATCAGTTTATCCTTCCTCTCGTCAGTCATGATGAAGGTGCGAAGAAGAATTCACGTAAGACTTTTTATTACGTTCTTATCGCAACGTTTCTCCTTTCAGGCTCTGGATTTCTCGCATTCGGACTTTTCGGAAGTATCGTGCTTACACAGCCATTTCTGTTCGGAGAGAGAGTTGTCTCTATAATTCCTTACCTTATTCCGTTTACATTCGCGATGTTGTGCTTTACCGTGTCACGTGCTTTTGTGACCTACTACCTTGCGAAAAAAGCGTACCTCTTCCCTATCGTTTCATCAGTGCTTGCACTTCTGCAGTTTGGGCTTATTTCATATGCGCATGACTCTATTCAGGCGATAGTTGCAAGTATGCTCATCGTCGGAGGACTGAATCTGGTGCTTATGATCACCATGCATATATTTGAGCATCCCATCAGTGTGATTGAGAGTAATCTCCTTGATTTCTTCGGGCTTTTCGCAAAGGAAGATAAAAAATCACAGAAAAAAGGAATGCGCATTTTGATCTTCAACTGGAGAGATACCAAGCATGTGTGGGCTGGAGGAGCTGAGGTTTACATTCATGAACTTGCGAAGCGGTGGGTCAAAGACGGAAGTACCGTAACGATGTTTTGCGGTAATGATACGAAGCATGCGAGATCTGAGGTCGTTGACGGTGTGCACATAGTAAGGCGCGGAGGCTTTTACACTGTGTATCTCTGGGCATTTCTTTATTATGTACTTCGGTTTAGGGGAAAGTACGATACGATTATCGACTGCGAAAACGGTATACCATTTTTTACACCACTGTATGCGGGTATCCCTGTAGTGCTTTTGATTCATCACATCCATCAGGATGTATTTCGGAAACATCTCATCTTCCCTCTCTCAGTCATTGCGCAGTTTGCTGAAGCAAAGATGATGCCGTTAATTTACAAACACAGCACAGTTGTGACAGTGTCTGAGAGCTCACAAAAAGCAATTGCAAAGATGGGGCTCGCAAAACAATCTGAGATTCATATTGTTCACAACGGGGTCGATCACAACGACTTTGAGCGCTTGGCCAAGCAGGAGTTTCCTCTTTTCTCGTATGTCGGAAGACTAAAGCCGTACAAGAACATTGATGTCGCAATAAAAGCGTTTGCAAAAGTCGTAGTTACCTATCCGTTTGCAAAACTTGTCATCGTTGGAGACGGAGAAGCATATCCATCACTTGCAAAACTGGTTAAAGAACTCGGCCTTTCAGATTCAGTGAGGTTTACCGGACGTGTCACGGACAGAGTAAAAGTAAGAATCTTAAGTATGAGTTGGGCGATGCTGCAACCCTCAATGGTTGAGGGATGGGGAATCACAGTCATTGAGGCAAATGCATCCGGAACGCCTGTCATTGCATCTGATGTCTCAGGTCTGAGAGACGCAATTGTGGATAAGAAGACCGGGATGTTGGTGCAGCTTGGAAATGTCGATGCTTTTGCGGGAGCAATTATGAGTATTATCGAGAATACAAAATTGCGCCAAGCATATGCTCGTGAGGCGTTTATTTGGTCAAAATCTTTTGATTGGGACGAGAGCGCTGTGAAGTTTGGGGAGATACTTAGAAGGCAGCAAAAGAAGAAAAGAGCAGTAGTTGTAAATCCAGTAATTGCTGTACATAAGTAAGTTGAGTTTTTTTTGTTTAAAATTTATTCGTATATTTTAGAC
>JBDKFM010000054.1:0-9077 GCA_039798685.1 Candidatus Parcubacteria bacterium
CCTCACAGCAGCATAGCCTGAAATGTGATAAAATAGAGTACTATGCTCCAGATTCTCCAGAAGTTTTTTAATTCAAATGAAAATGAATTAAGCCGGTACACTCCTGTAATTTCCTCGATAAATGCACTAGAAGAAAAAACAAAAAAATTAAAAGATAAAGATTTTTCCAAAAAAACCGAAGAATTTCGTACGCGTATTGCCAACGGTGAAACAGTTGAGTCATTGTTGCCTGAAGCATTTGCGCTTGTCCGTGAGGCAGCCAGTAGGACACTTGGTATGCGACATTATGATGTGCAGCTTATGGCAGCCATGGCGCTCTCAGAAGGAAAAATTGCTGAGCAGAAAACCGGAGAAGGAAAAACTCTCTCTGCAGTACCGGCATTGTACCTAAATAGTCTTACCGGGAAAAATGTGCATCTTGTCACAGTGAATGATTATCTCGCTCGGCGTGATGCCGGGTGGATGGGGCCGGTATTTCATCTTCTTGGAGTCTCAATCGCATCGATGATTAGTGAACGGTCATTTCTGTACGATCCCGAGTATACCGATAAAGATGCGACAGATCCGCGACTCCTTCATCTGAGACCGATTTCACGAAAAGAGGCATATCAGGCGAATATTGTGTACGGTATTAACTCAGAGTTCGGATTTGATTATCTCAGGGATAACATGGCCGGAAGTATCGAAAACGTGGTGCAGCGTGATTTTTATTTTGCAATAGTTGACGAGGTGGACTCTGTATTGATCGATGAAGCGAGAACGCCGCATATCATCTCCCAGCCCGATGAGGCTCCTTCAGACAAGTATTATGAGTATGCAAAGCTTGTTGATAAGTTGTCTTCGGCAACTGATTATAAGATTGACGAGAAGATGCGTACCGCTCATCTGACTGATCATGGAATAGGGAAAATAGAAAAACTTTATGGAGTTAGCAATATCTATGAAAAAGATTTCGACACGGTGTATCACCTCGAGGCAGCATTAAAAGCAAGGACGCTTTTTCAGAAAGAAAAAGATTACATTGTTCGGGATAATCAGGTAATTTTAGTTGATGAATTCACGGGACGTCTGCTTCCGGGAAGAAGGCTTTCAGAAGGTTTACATCAGGCAATTGAGGCAAAAGAGAATGTACCTATTCAGAGAGAATCAAAAACACTTGCGACTGTCTCGCTTCAAAACTATTTCAGGATGTACGAAAAGTTAGCAGGAATGACCGGAACTGCTCTCACTGAGGCAGAAGAGTTTAAGAAGATTTATAAATTAGACGTCGTTGTGATTCCGACTAATAACCCGACAAAAAGGGAGGATTTCGCTGATGCAGTGTATAAGACAAATCGAGCCAAAGTCAGTGCAGTTGCGAAGTCGATTGAAGAAGCACATAAGAAGGGGCAACCCGTACTAGTCGGAACAACATCTATCGATAAAAATGAGATCATATCGCAAGTTTTGACAAGAAAAGGAATACCCCACCATGTCCTCAATGCAAAAAATCACGTAAAAGAAGCGGAGATTATTGCAGAAGCCGGTAAGAAAGGTGCGGTAACAGTAGCGACAAACATGGCGGGGCGAGGAGTGGATATTATTCTCGGAGGAGAGATGCCATCCGCAAAGCAGAATCCTGAAGAATATAAAAAATGGAAAAAAGATCATGATGAGGTACTTAAACTCGGAGGGCTTTATGTGATAGGTACAGAGCGACATGAGTCACGACGAATTGACAATCAGCTTCGAGGACGATCAGGTCGACAGGGAGATCCCGGCACATCCCGTTTCTTTGTTGCGCTTGATGACGATATAATGCGCATCTTCGGTGGAGATAGGATTGCGGGAATTATGACGAGGTTTAATATGCCAGAGGACGTTCCCCTCGAACACGGACTTGTGTCAAAAGCAATTGAAAATGCGCAAGTCAAAGTAGAGAAGTTTAATTTTGATAACAGAAAACATCTCGTTGAATATGATGATGTGCTGAACAGGCAGCGTGAGATTATTTATAAAAAGAGAAGAGAGATTCTTGAAGCAGGAGTATCTGAAAAAGTAACGCTCCCTGCGGACGCGCCTGTCTCAAAGAAAAAGAAAAAAGTTTCTAGACCAGCGGAAACGGGGATGCTCATACTTCGCGATGATATTCTCGCAAGAGTCGATCGAGTAACAGCAAGTATCGTGGCGATGCACACAGCTGAACATGCAGTAGCCGGTGATTCCATGACTGCAAATGAAAAAATTATTCAGGAATTTACTACGATTATTCCTTTTGATGATGCATCACAAAAACAATTGATACAGCAACTTGAACAACATATGACAGCAGATGATAAGACAGATTTTCTTACGCGTCTTTCACGTGATATGTATGAGAAGCGTGAGGCAGCAATAGGAAAAGAAGTGATGCCACAGCTTGAGCGGTTTGTCCTGTTGTCAGTTATTGATAATATCTGGATGACGCATTTGGATAGTATTGACCATCTCCGTGAAGGTATCAGACTTCAGGCATATGCGCAAAAAGATCCGCTTGTCGAATACAAAAATCAGGCATTTCAGATGTTTGAAAAGCTTATGTGGTCAATTGATGATGAGGTTGCTCATCAAATTTTTAAAGTTCATGTGCATCAGCAGGCGCCAACTGAGCCGTTGCCTCTTAATGTAGTGACGAATACGCCTGAGAGTGAAGTGAGCGAAGATGCGTTAAAGGCGGTCAAGCAGAAATCGGATAACTCTCGACCTTCGTCAATCGCATCAACGAGTGACCAAAAGAAATTAAGCCGCAATGATCCCTGTTGGTGCGGGAGTGGTAAGAAATGGAAAAAATGCCACTATCCTCAAATCGGGTAAGATCCTCTACTTGCAAGATCACTTCAAACATGAGTATTATCAGAATATATGGGCATGGTCGAAGATGCGCGGGACATTGCGAGCCTAGAAATTGAGCATGAGTTTGGGGAGCGTACCGCAGAGCTCTACAGACAATATTTTTCCTCAAAAAAACCTGATGAAATCCTGAAGACACTCTCTGGTTTATTAACAGATCTTCTCGGACCCAAACAAGCGGAGATAAAGATGACACACATACGTAATGTGCTTCAGGTGTATGTAGCGAGCGAATTATGAGAAAAAAAGCGTATCTGTTTTTTGTGTTTCTAATGTTGTTGTTTATGGTTGATGTGTTCATCTCTTTTTCAGGTTACGGTGGTGAGCAAAATGATCTTTACAGAAATATATTTCTCTTTATTGGTCAGTTTGTGACAGTTGTCTGTGGTTTCTATGCGATCAGGATGTATGGAATGCGTAGTGTTATGGGTCGTTCTCTGGCTTTTTTTACATCAGGATTTCTCTCGTTTCTTATCGGTGGCGCATTATTTTCTTATTATGATGCACGACTTACATCCTCACCGTTTCCGTCTTTGGCAGACGGGTTTATTTTGCTTGGATACCCACTCTTTTTTGCAGGATTATTCTTGGAACTTCGTAAGAAGTCACTTTTTCTTCAGGCAGGAACGAAAATGCTCATTGCGTTTTTAGCCCTACTTCTTGCACTCATTGTTTTTTATTTCGAGATATATATTCCTTATGATATGACCTCATCTTTATTTGTTACTGCAGTGCAAACAGCGTACGGGGTTGCAGATTTGGTCTTGATCATTCTTTTTATTTTTGTTCTTCTTCTCGCGCTGAGTTTTAAGGGCGGAAAGTTGTTTTATGTGTGGTTTTGCTTCTTTATTGGATTTATTCTTACGCTTGTAGGAGATATATTGTTTGGAGTTTTCGTCAATGATTATCTTTCGAAAACCGGGATAAATATTTATATTGATCTGATCTGGCGTTTTGCGTACGTCTTTTTCTCGTTTGGGCTTTTTCTTGCGGGTATGGTCGTTGCCTCAATTCAATCAAATGTGATGCTGAAAATTACAAAAAAGGATTAGATTTGACGTGACGTCTATTTCTTGGCAAGATAGTATAGATGTCACAAAGTAATTATAAGCCCCATTACGAACACCTCAAAAATAAATGGCAGGACAGGCATAGAGAAATCCAGAAGGAAATTCTTGAGAAACATGGTGAGACATTTCATTGGTTGTCGCATCACCTGAGGAATTTTTCAGTTGGAGCGGTTGGTGCCCTCATCCTCGCAACACAACAGCCATCACTTGCAGCAACACAAACAGAGCAACTGGTCGTAAAGAGTGACGCAACGCCACAGATTGGTAAAAATATTTTTCTTGCTTATGATCTTGCCAATAAATTGCCTTCTGAAGTTGAGCCCTTAAGCCCGGAAGTAGAGCAACGAATAGCTGAGATATTATCAGACAGATTTGGATTTCGAGTGTCTGCAGAGCTTGAGGGGAAAAGATTAAATAGAACATACGGCAAGATAGGAGCAGAGCAGCATCTGGCGAGATATCCCGGTGATACGATGGAAACACATTTTGATAGTGCTGATGACTCAACAAAATACTACTCTTCAGGGATGGCGCCCGGGCTTGGTGCCTGGCGTCATTTTGCTCCCTCCCGGTTTGAGATGACTCAAAAGGATGTAGATAGAGAAAAATACTATATTGCAGTACAGACTTTTCTTGCTCCCGGGTTTCGGGACAACGTCAGAGAGTATTCTGAATTTTTTAAATATAGAAAAATGCTTGTTGTAAATCCTCAGAATGGAAAGGCAATGGTTGTTGTTATCGGTGATGCCGGTCCTGCAGAATGGACAAAAAAAAGTTTGGGTGGGTCTCCCGAGGTGATGAAATATCTTGAAAGAGTCGATGGAAAACAGGTTGGCGCTGTGCTCTATTATTTTATCGATGATCCGAATGATACAATACCTTTAGGTCCTATTGAGATACGATAACTATGCGATATTTTTTCAGTCATCTTGTTGATATACAAACGATTCATCTCAAGCTTCAGGATCTGGATCTCGAAGATGAAGAAAAATCACATCTCGTCAATATCGCACATGATACATTGCATTATGAGATCATAAATGCGATTCTTTCTGAGTTGTCTGAGGAAGATAAAAAAATATTTTTACGTCAGTTGACGATGAGCGATCACGCGGGTCTTTGGAGGTTTTTAAATAAGAAGGTGAACAATATTGAAGAAAAGATTAAGCAAGTTGCACAGGATGTTGTCGATGAAATGCATGTTGATATTGAAGAATCGAAGAAAATAAAAGCCAAGAAATAGTACTCCAAATTTCTCCAGCTCTCTTTTAGTCAGGTAAATGTCAATCAGAAAGTGAAGAGTTGATTTACAGTTGAATTATGTCAGATATAAGTCCCTGGGAAAGGTCGAAGCAAGAGTTGGTACATGTTGCAAAAAGTAGGGATCTTGATCCGGAATTAGTAGAAAAATTATTATCACCGGATAATATTTTGACTGTTGATGTACCACTCAGGCATGATAACGGAACAGAAAAAAGTTATCAGGGATATAGAGTACAACATAGCAATATTCGTGGACCCTATAAAGGAGGAGTACGGTATCACCATGTTGTCTCCGTTGATGAAGTAAAAGCGCTCGCGTTCTGGATGACTATCAAATGCGCTGTTTTGGATATTCCGTTTGGAGGGGGAAAGGGTGGTATTATCGTTGATCCTGGAACGCTGTCATCTAAAGAATTAGAGGAGCTGACAAGATCGTATGTGCGTAAAATCGCGGGTCACATCGGACCTACCAAAGATATACCTGCGCCCGATGTTAATACAAACTCAGAAGTAATGTCATGGATGGTTGATGAGTATGAGAAGATAACCGGAGCAAAGGCACCTGGGGTTGTGACCGGAAAACCGATTAGTAAAGGTGGTTCACTAGGAAGGACAGAGGCAACCGGACTGGGAGGTGTGTATGCTCTACAGGAGCTGCTCTCACTCACCGGTAAAATGAGTAATACGTTTACGGTTGCGGTGCAGGGTTTCGGGAACGTCGGTATGCATATTGCAAAGTTTTTGCAGGAAGCAGGTTTTTTAGTTATCGCTGTTTCTGATTCTAAGAAGTGTATTTATACACAGCTCGGCTTACCTAAGATCGAGAGTATTTCGGAGTATAAAGCATTACATGGAAGTGTCGGAAGCAATGATCCAGATGTGAAAGAATTATCTCCTGAAAAAATTGTTTCCATCGATGCAGATATTCTTATTCCTGCTGCTCTTGAGAACTCAATTCATTCTGAAAATGTCGCTGATGTGCATGCATCAATTATCGTTGAGATGGCAAATGGGCCGATTACAAACGATGCAGAAAGCATACTAAATCATGCAGGAAAGACTATCATTCCTGATGTGCTCGCCAATGCGGGAGGTGTTGTCGTCAGTTATTTTGAATGGTATCAAAATATGCATGATGAGCAGTGGACGAAAGAAGTAGTGTTTGAGAAGTTAAAGAAGAAAATGATGATCGCGACGAAAGAAGTATATAAGGATTCTCAGAAACATCAGTGTTCACTTCGTGAATCTGCATATGCACTTGCTCTCGAAAGGATAGAAGAAGAATGGAAAAAGACTAGGGAGTCGTAGTTTTTTTGTGAGTTTTCATGAGGCAGAAATTCATCATGACCTCAATTCCTGCATTTCTCGCGAGTGTTGCAGCGTGTTCATTTATAACTCCCTCCTGCATCCATATCATTTTTGCATCGCCTCTTTTTATCGCTTCTTCAACATGGGGTGTGACGAGTTCTGATTTGCGGAAAATATCAATAATATCCAGCTGAATCTCTTTCGGGATCGAAAGTATGTCAGGATACGACTTTTCCCCTAGTATTTCATTAACATTTGGATTTACGGGTATTATCCGATAACCCTGAGATTGGAGATATGATGCGACATCGTAGCTTGGTCTCTTGGGATTATCAGAGAGCCCAATGATTGCAATTGTTTTTGCTGATTGCAAGATGTTTGTGTTCACAGTTGTCGCTTTGTAAAATCACTCGCAATACTTACCTCACAGGATGCACTTGATGAAATTTTTTTGATTATCTCGTCTTCACGTCCTTCGCAGGCAGGATACAGATGTGTTAAAAGTACGTGAGTAAAGTTGCCTTTTTTTGCGAGTTTTCCGATATCCTCAGGGTAGAGGTGCAATCCTTTGTTTTCTTCCCTACTAGGGTAGGAGCACTCAAGGATTGCAAGATCAGCATTTTCTCCAAGTTTAGCAATTGCCTCGTCATATCCCATATCTCCAGAGTAGACAAGCGATTTTCCTTCGTAGTCGAGTCGGTAGGAGACTCCGTTATAGTGGGTGATAGGTGCAGACGAAACTTTCCATTTATCAGTTTGAGCGACTACTCCATTTGTGATCTCCGAGAGTTTCATGTGGTCAAATACTTTTAGCTCATCAGACATATACCTCCATTGTTCAATTCCTTCAAACAGATTTTTGCTGAATTTTTGAAGTCCCGTTGGACCGTACACATTGAGAATACTCTTTGGTTGTCCGTGGTATTTTGCATAGAGGGCGCGTGCTTTAAGTAAGGTAATATAGTCAAGACAGTGATCAAGATGAAAATGTGAGATAAAAAGATGTGTTGGTTTTTTCTGAATATCTATGCCATCCTCAAGCATTTTACTGACAGTTCCCGGGCCAATGTCGAAGAGGAGAAATGCATCTGCAACTTCAACGCTAAATCCCGAATACGAACGAAGTGGCTTGGTTGGTGTCGGGGTGCTTGATCCGGTGCCGAAGAAGGTAAGTTCCATAGCATGTATGGTAGCATGTATCTTTTTGTATATCAATGAAATTGAGGCTGAATCTGTCAGTTTTGTCACATTTGTCAAGCAGTAATGTATCAGAAGTACTATGATTTTTTGATTATGTCAGAAAAATTACACTATAACGGGTACTGTGGTGAAGCCGTTGAGGTACTTTCTTCAATTCCTAGGGATAATCTTAGAGGAAGGATAGTAAGGGATGTTGTTATTCCGGGAAAGCGACCGGATTTGGGGGAAGTAATTCCTAAGGGTTGGAGTGGGAAACCGGAGACGAAGTTTACGGTTATCAATATTTCAACAAGTTCCAATATGCCCCCTCTTTGGAAGAGGGTATTCTGGGAGCAGGATATCGGGAATACGCATCAGGTATTTGTCATGGGTCATGTGCAGTCAGGTAGACACATACGTGGCGTCAGAGGAGAAGAGACTGTTTTTGAGATGCCTATTATTCATCCTGCAGCATAGGAATGTAAAAATTATTTTTTGACGAATAGAATTGCATTTGGGAGAGATCTTCCCGGACCTGCTTTATAGTTGCCATACCACATCGCAGTTGATCCGCCTGCGTCTAAGTTAATTGCATAAGTTGCGCCAAGCGCCTTGAACACATATCCAAATTCAACCATACCTACATTATATGCGAGTACTACATACATCGTGCCGTTATTAAAACCAAATCCTGCTTTTAGTCCCCTTGCTTTCTGTTTTTCAGTTAAGGGATATTGGTCAACAATGACATTTCCACCTTCAAGTAATCCGGGAGCCATGGCAAATCCTGCATAATAGATATTTTTTTTTGTTTGAAGACGTCGTGTGTTTCCCTCGTACTCGTAATAATACTCATATTCTTTAACACTCTTTGTTGAATTTCTGAACTGAAGACCCCTGTCGTCTCGAAAAATAATTGCCCTATCATTCCAAAGAAGATTATAAGAGTTTATCCATTTTCCAACTCGAGAGTTGTAAACAGGAAAGTCAAATGAGTTTTTTTTCGATGCACATTCTGTGTAGTCAGGAGGACAAAAATATGTTCCATTTATCCCTGCAACTGCATCACTTTCTTTTACATATGTCGCAAGGCTTTTAGTCGTGCAGTTATTTGAACATTCTGAGCTGTCTCCTGTGACCGTAACCATGTTGTACATGTTTGTATCAAAAGAGAGCACTTTAACAGAAAAAATACCACGTTCAGTTGAGATAGATTTGACGCTATAACTGGTGCCATCCGGTGTATACGGTGGAGTGGGAGAAGGTTGCATAGTTGGTGAAGCTGTCGGTGAGGGAGATGGAGTGAGGGTAAGATTATTGTTAAATTCTGCTTCATCAGTTGTGAGTATAAGAACTGAGAGAAGTAGTTGTGCATTTTCGTCGTTGCCA
>JBDKFM010000055.1:0-9019 GCA_039798685.1 Candidatus Parcubacteria bacterium
CTCATCAATCCATCGGCTGCATTTGATCGGGCAAAAACCGCCAAAGGAAAATCATTCCAGGGACAACTGCTACGATCACTTGGTTTTTACAATAGTGGGGCTTGGAATTTTAATAATTCATCCGTCCCGGGAGAGGATACCTCAGGGAGCAACATAACTGGCACACTCGTAGGTAGTCCAGTCTATACTGCAAACTGTGATCTAGGTCTTGGTGGATGCATATCTTTTGATGGGGTCGATGACACGATTGCGCTTGGTGATATCGCAGCACTCAAAACTGACAATAAAACAATTATGTTTTGGGCAAAGCCGGCAATCAGCCCTACGGGAACAGTCATAATCTTTGGTAACGGGGGGGCGAACTACTACGTGGGACTGACCACCACAAACCGTCTCATCGTTTCCTATGGCAGAGCAGATAATACACAGCAAACTCTTGCATCACCAAATAACAGCGTCGACATCAATAGCTGGCACCACTACGCATTTTCTTTTAAAGTCACAGGAACTGATGTTGTAATCACAATGTACAAAGACGGTAATTCAATTCAAACAAACTCGTTCATAACAGGCTACGGAACAACATATGGTAGCTCATTTCGCCTAGGAGGGCTTAGCGCAGGAGCAAATCTCTATTCGGGGTCACTCGATGAAGTGTATTTTTTTAATCAAACCCTTAGTCAGGCATCTATACGCGCACACTATGCAAAGCGTCTCACAGATGACTTAATCGCAATCAGAAAGACAGACAAAGTTATTTACTAAACCACGCCTCTAAAATCTTTTTTGCGATCGGTCCGGCTACACTTGACCCCTCACCAGATTCTTCACTGAGCACCGTCACCACAATCTGCGGGGTATAGGCAGGCGCAAAAAGTGTGATCCACGCATGTGGTTTTGTTTCTTCTCCACCATGCTGAGCGGTACCTGTTTTACATGCAACAACAACCTTACGATAGTCTTTAAAATCAGCAGATGTGGTCGCCTGTGGTGCTTCCATAATATCTTTTCCGTCAATTTTTAGCTTCTGATTCTTCACCTTAAAATCAAACAATGGCCATGCAACACCGCCACTGCTACACGATGCAATCATTCCCTGCCGAATAAGCGAAATATTTTTTTCGTTTAGAAAATGTGTATTTCGGATTTCGGATTTTAGATCTTTTAAAAGACGAGGCGCATATAGTGATCCCCCATTTGCAATCGCTTCCGTCCAATTATTTACCTGTAATGGCGTCGTCAACAGATAGCCTTGTCCGATACCATAATGATATGTATCACCCAAGTACCAACTCTCACCTATGACTTCTTTTTTCCAGTTCTGAGTCGGTAGCACCCCTGTTGCCTCCCCCTCAAGATCAATTCCTGATCTTCTTCCGACGCCAAACTCTTTTGCCATCGCTGCCAATCGATCAACCTTTACGAGCTCTGCAAGCTTATAAAAAAAGATATCATTTGACCTTGAGATTGCTTTCACAACATTTACATCACCATCTGTCCTCCCGTATTGCGTAAAAAACCAATTCGCGAAGGAAAATGCACCGACACGGATCACACCGGTATCAGCGACTGTATACTCAGCATCGATGAGATTATTCTCGAGTCCTGCCGCTGCGGTCACAAGCTTAAACGTCGAACCTGGCGGATATGTCCCGCTTATGACACGATTCAGCAGTGGCTGACCGACTGAATCTGTAAACAGCGCATCTAGCGACTGATAACCATCAGTCGGCCGGTACGTACTCCCCATCGTAAATAAATTAGGATCAAATGATGGCTTCGATACCATCGCAAGAATCTCACCAGTAGGAGTCGACACAACGACCGCACCTCGTGTAACACCTGACATTGCCTTATAGACAGCTTCCTGCAGCTTCGCATCGATCGTCAATGTAATATCACGTCCCGAGAGCGGATCTGTTTTTCCAAGCTTCCTCACTTCTCCTCCCATAGCATCTACTTCGACCAGCTCCTTTCCATTCACTCCCCGGAGCTGCTCCTCATACATCTTTTCTATCCCCTCTTTCCCTACCCAATCTGTCGGCTGATAGCCTGATGCGCTTTTCTTTCTCAGATCTTCATCTGATACCTGCCCTATATATCCTAAAATATGTGCAAGTGCTTCCTTATACGGATACTGCCTGAGGCTGTCTATCTCAACTGCATCGCTCCCTTTCGCCATCTTCTTAAGCGCATCTTCACGGGAAATAATCACTGATTTCTCACCTTTTTTCTCGCGAAATCCCGGAAGATTATACACAAGAGGCTTCCCGTGCCGGTCAAATATTACTCCACGCGGAGCATGAACTATCTTTGTTCTTGTACGGTTTGCATCTGAGAGCGTGCGATAGTACGATCCCTTCACAAACTGCACATATGAGAGCCGAAGAATAATAAGTAGTAAAAACACTATAAGGAAAAACCCCGGAAGATATCCTCTCATCGCCCCCCCGGGTACCATCCCCTCATTCTTATGTCTCCGAATCTTCTCAGTCCGTATATGATCAGAAAATGCTATACCATGTTTCATAAAAACTTCAGTCGCTTCTCATGTCCGTTATCTTTCTGAAAAAAAAGTACATAAAGAGTTACACTATAAAAAAGTGCGATAAAAAGCTGCACGAACACATTGCTCCAGGCAAAAAAAAGCATGTACAACAAAGTACCTATGGTGACTGATCCGAACAGAAACGGGTAAGTCTGCACTTCAAATCTCCGCTCATAGACCGCTAGAAGTGCGAGGTATGCAAGAAAGAAAAGACCCGTTTGTCCAAGCGGACGAAAGAGTAATGAATCCAAAAAAAGTCCGGAAAAAAAGGCAGCAAGCATGACAAATCCTGATCGGGAGAGAATCTGTAACACAATGAGAAGACAGAGTACGAGTGGTGCAGCAAAAAATGTCCCTTCAAGAAGTACAGAGAGAAAAAGAAGTAATACGATAGCAAATACCCTCATACTATTGGTGTGTTGAGATGAAAACAGTTGAGATACCAGTGATATCAACAAGGCTCCGTACCCTTGCAGTCTGAAACAGCGCACTCGCCTTCTTATCTACTGAGACAATCTCACCAACAACCAGATCCGGGGGGAATCCCACTCCGTTTATTTTCTGATCCCCTTTTGTAACGACAAGGTCTTTCTTCTTCAACTCATCAGAAAGCACGACATTTCTTAAAAAAATATCACCACCATCTACGACAACTAACCCCTGTGCATTTGTCTTCGTCGTTTTTCCCGTAAAAGACCAGCCGCTTTTTGTGAGTAGTGCTACCTGACTTCTCCTGTCTGTCACTTTTTCAATCTTCCCTGCGAGATTATCTTTGATGATAACTGCCTGACCCACTCTCACTCCGTCAACTTTCCCTTTATCAAGTACAATTTCTGTCGGCCTACTGATACCGGGAAGAAATCCCACAAACCCGATCACCCGCGCCGGCAATAATACACCTGTTTTCACACTCGTTGTCTCAAATTGATCTCTCAAAGCCTGCATCTCTCTCTTTTCTGCAGCATCTTTTGCTTTATCGCCCGCAACAATCAATACCTTTTCCTGATTTTCCGAATTATTAAAAAGCGGACGGGTCACTGAAAAAGAAATGTGTTGCAGAAATGTTGCCCCTTGTTCAAAACCGAGACGGGAGAGAGACTCCGCAATACCCTGACCGCCACTCACCAACAAAAAGGAAATGAGGAGAAAAAATACTGCTGAGGGAAGAAGAATCACAGCCCTTTTTTGCATGGGGACATTGTAGTGATTTTTATGCAAATGAGCAAACGCCAAGAACGCAATTTGCCCTTCACTTCATACTTTTTATTTCAATCCGCTGGTCACTTTTACACGTTCGAGTATTGTTGTGTCTTCAAGGACGCGACCGGTTCCCCTTACCACTGTCGTCAATGGATCATTTGAGATCACAACAGGCATATGTGTCCGCTCAACAATAAGCTGATCTATGCCTTTCAGCATCGCTCCTCCTCCGGTCAGAAGTATCCCATGCTCAAGAATATCTGAGATGAGTTCAGGAGGTGCTTCTTCAAGAACCTCAGCAATTCCCTCAATAATCTGATTGATAACCGGCGACAACGCCTCGCGTACTTCTGATTCCGGAATACGTATACTTCTCGGAAGCCCTGTCTCGATATCCCGCCCTCTCACAATTGCCATTTTCTCAGTCTTCTCAATAATTTCTTCTGGGTTTTTTGCTATCTGCTTGTCTGCCGAAGCTTTAGCGAAGGACGACGATTTACGACTTACCGGTCTTTGGTAAGCACTCCCGATTGATATCTTCAAATCCTCTGCTGTTCGCTCCCCAAGCAACAATCCATGACGAAGCCTGATATAGTGCAAAATTGCCTGATCCATCTCATCTCCTGCTAGCTTCAACGACCTACTGACTACGATTCCCCCGAGTGAAATAATTGCAACCTCAGTCGTACCCCCTCCAATATCAACTACCATGAGGCCCGTTGATGAAAAAACAGAAATTCCTTCTCCGATTGCTGCCGCCATCGGTTCTTCGATAAGATATGCCTCCCGTGCTCCTGAAGAAAGTGCTGCTTCCCACACTGCCCGTCTCTCTACCTCTGTAACGGCTGATGGAATACCGATGACGACTCTCGGACGAGGCCATAATTTCTGCAATATGCCACCATACGCGTGCACCTCCTTAATATAGTAGGAGATCATCGCCTCGGTCGCATCAAAATCCGAGATAACCCCTCCCTTGAGGGGTCGTATTGTCACAATCTGTTGAGGCGTTTTACCTACCATCTTCTTTGCCTCGGTCCCTATCGCAATGACCTGTTTCGTTTTTTTATGCATTGCGACAACTGAGGGCTCCCGAATCACGATCCCTTTTCCTTTCACGAAAACGAGTGTATTTGCCGTTCCGAGATCAATACCGATGTCATGAGAAAAAAACGAAGTAAACGTGAGGAATTTACGCCACATAAATCTCTCTCATTCTACCAAGTTGATTCCGCCGTGTAAACCAAAGCTAACTGCAGACACCTGAAAATATTTATTGTCCAACGAAAGCAGGATATGTTAGGATTATGAAACAGAATGGATCTAGAAAATATTTCCAAAACGATCATCCGCTATTGCTTCTACGCACTATTTTTTCTAGTACCCCTCGTCTTCACAACAGAGAATTCTGAACTATTTGAACTCAGTAAAATGTGGATCACATGGGGACTGACAGTAATCGTTGCCACTGCGTGGATCACGCGCATGATTGCCCAAAGACAATTTCGAGTACAAAGAACTCCTCTTGATATTCCGCTCATGCTCTTTCTCGCATCGCAAATTATCAGCACGCTTTTCTCACTGGACATGCGCATCTCTCTGTGGGGGTATTATTCCCGTTTTAACGGTGGTCTTCTCTCAACGATTTCATACATCATCCTCTACTATGCACTTGTAAGCAACCTTACCATAAAAAGCGTACGCAGAATTCTCTACGCAAGTCTTCTTTCAGGAACTCTCGTGGTGTTATGGGGGCTTCCGGCACACTTTGGCGTCGATCCAACCTGCTATATCGTACGCGGAAGTTTTGATATATCGTGTTGGACAGATCAGTTTGTTCCGACTGTTCGTATCTTCTCAACACTTGGTCAACCTGCATGGATGGCAGCATATGTCTCATTTCTCATACCGGTTATTCTCGGATTTTTTATTAAAGCGTTTTTTTTAAAACCAGAATCAGATGAAAAAACTACCACACACTCACAACACAAAGTAACCACCTCTCTTTCCCCACTTGCGATAACATTTGCCGTTCTTACAATTCTTTTTTATATTGCACTTCTTTTTGCAAACACGAGAGCGGGATTCTTAGCATTCCTTCTGGGAAATACATTTTTCTGGTCAATCCTACTTTTTACCTCATTTAAAAAAACAATCGCACCATTTCTCATCTGCACTATACTTTTTTCCCTCTGCAGCTTCCTCTTTGGCATCCCGATTCCCCAACTGCAAAACCTCACGATAGGAAGACCTCTTCAACAAGCAGTGATGATCGGAATCGGTTCTGAAAAAACACAACAGACACCAACAACAAATTCGACGACACTCACGACACCACAAGCACCTGAAAAAACACAGCAAAACGAACAGACCGAAACAGGTGTCGCAAATATCACTGACTCAGGAAATATCCGAAAAAATGTCTGGCGGGGAGCGATGAATGCCTGGCAGGCAAATCCGGTCTTCGGAACGGGGGTTGAGACTTTCGCATTTGCATACTATAAACATAAACCTGTCGAACAGAACGCTACCTCTGAGTGGGACTATCTTTACAATAAAGCACACAACGAATACCTAAACTACCTCGCAACGACAGGAATCGTCGGTCTCGGAACCTACCTTCTCCTTATCGGTTGGTTCTGGTACGCAATTGCCAAATGGTATATCCGCGATGGGCTTTCACTCCTCAGAGGAGAAGCGACTGAGAGCAAACTAAAACCGGAATATGCATATCTCACTCTTGGCATCATGGCAGGATTGTTGACTATCTACTTCAGCAACTTCTTTGGTTTCTCGGTTGTGATAGTCAATCTCTATCTTTTCCTCGCGCCCGGTTTTGTCTTTATACTGCTTAAGCAACTCGATTCTGAAAAGGGATTTCCTTCAGGGACAAAACAGGATGATATAAGAGAGCTGACCACGCCCAGATATCTCAGTATCGGTGCGATCTGGATTATCTGTCTCTACCTTCTCTATCTTCTCTTCCGGTTCTGGGATGCTGACCGGGCATATGCTCTCGGATTCAATCTCAACCGTGTCGGACAGTACAAAGACGCGTACCCCAATCTCCTCGCTGCAGTAAAGGCACGTGGCAGTGAACCTGTTTTCCAGGACGAGCTCGCCTACAACAGTGCAGTGCTCGCTGTCGCGTATGCTAAAGAAAATGACCAAAACAATGCGCAGCAATTTCTTGAACAGGCAACAACGCTGAGCGATGAAGTTCTCAGAAACCACCCGAATAACATAGTATTTATGAAGAACAGAGTCCGAATGCTTCTTGAACTCAGCACACTCAATCCTCAGTATCACCTGATTGCACTCCAAGTCATCGAACAGGCATACAATAAGGCACCATATGATGCAAAGATCGTGTATAACTACGGAGCAATTCTCGGACAAACTGGCCAGGTACAAAAAGGAATTGAGATTCTCGAAGAGGCAAAAGCACTCAAACCAGACTTCCGTGACGTCTATTTTGCACTCGGGCTCTTTTACCGTGATCTTGCAACAAAAAGCGGAAAAACCGTACTCGACCAAGAACTCCAAAAAAAAGCTGAGGAGAACCTTCTCTTCATCCTGGAAAAACTTAACCCGGAAGACAAGCCTGCAAGAGATCAACTCTCCTCATGGGGAGTAAAATAAACATCTCTGACACTATTCGCTATTAGCCATTCGCCTGATATAATACCTCCATGTACAAAATTGTCCAGGCACCTGATCCTGTACTCTCAAAGGTTGCAAAAAAAATAGCAAAGATAGATGAGTCAATCAAAAAACTTGTCGCAGAAATGACGACGACACTTGAGTCCGCAAGAGACCCTGAGGGAGTTGGACTTGCTGCTCCGCAGATCGGAAAATCATTGCAACTCTTTGTCGTCAAAGAAAGCCCGAAAGATCCTGTTCTCATATTTATAAATCCGCATATTGATGCATTTGTCGATCATAAAAAATCAAAGGCAGCAAAGAAAAAGGATGGAGATGATGTCAAGCTGGAAGGATGTCTCTCGCTAAGTGATGTCTGGGGAATCGTCAATAGACATGACAGTGTCACTCTCACCTACTCAGATCTTACAGGAAAACGACGTACTGAAACCTTTACCGGATTTCTCGCAACAATTATTCAGCATGAAACAGATCATCTGCACGGAATCCTCTTTCCAAAAAGAGTACTTGAGCAAAAAGGAACATTGTATAAATCGAAGAAAAATGTCGACGGAGAAATGATCTTTGAAGAAATCTCCCTCTAGGGAATTTCCAATGCCAAATGTCTAATTTCAAATGACAAATAAATCTGAGCCTCATTGAAAATTTAAGATTAGACATTTGAAATTTGAAATTATATGAAAATAGTATTCTTCGGTACTCCTACATTTGTTATTCCTGTACTCACGTCCTTAGTTGATAACTTCAACGTCGTAGGTGTTGTAACAACCCCTGACACCTATCAGGGACGGAAAAAAATACTCACCCCGACTCCAGTCAAACAATACGCGCATGATAATAACATCGCACCCGTCATAACCGATGAGCATTTTACCGACGAAACAAAAAAACAATTATCTCTTCTTTCACCCGACCTTTTTATAACCGCTGCGTACGGCAAGCTTATCCCCGAAGACGTGCTCAGTATCGCTAAAATCGGCTCACTCAATATCCATCCTTCCCTTCTTCCGAAATATAGAGGTCCATCACCGATTCAGGCTGCAATCATGCATGGTGATAACGAATCTGGTGTGAGTATTATCCAAATGGATGAGGAGCTTGATCATGGTCCGATTCTCGCACAAGAAAAAATTTTGCTACATGGTACTGAGACATTCGTATCACTCCACAAGGAACTGTTTGAGAAAGCTGCGATGATGCTCCCTGATGCGATCATGCGATACGCTCAAAAATCATCCACTCTGCTTCCGCAAAATGAAAAAGACGTCATTTGGTGCAAAAAAATCACAAAAGAAGACGGTTACTTCGACAGTGCACATCCGCCGAAAAAACACATCCTCGACCGCATGATTCGCGCATACACTCCATGGCCGACAGCATGGACAAAAATTTCCATCAATAACCATGAGTTACGTCTCAAATTTCATCCTGACCGAAAAATACAACCGGAGGGCGGAAAGATAATGACGATAAAAGATTTTTTCAACGGCTATCCAGAACTCAAAGAGACTGTGGAAAAAATCCTCAACGCATAACTTCCCTATAAAACGAGAAATAAATTCTTGGGAAAATAAAATTATATCTAGATGTGAGCTATGAGGAGATTAT
>JBDKFM010000056.1:0-8441 GCA_039798685.1 Candidatus Parcubacteria bacterium
GTGTAGATGCCAATACATAAAAACGGAAGTTCCCAGAGATACAGAAGACCCATATTTGGAGCATGATGTCTCGGAAGATCCCCGTGCACAAAAAGCCAATTTAAACTGAAATGCGACAGATAACCTGCAACTACTGCCTTTAAAAACTCAACCCGTCTATTATCAAATATAAGTCCAAGAAAATCCCCCTTCTCTCTATCGATCAGCAACCTCTGAGAAGTATCTTTAAGAAACGCAGTTTGGTCAGCAAAAATACTCACCCCTTGTGCCCTGGCAAGAGCCTGTTTATCAGTGAGCTGAAACCATGCAGCAGGAAAAATAGTAATCAACCCGACGATCACTGCGTACGCGATATATTTCTTTGGAAGTTTTAAAAGTGCATCTTTATTGATAAATACTGTTGCGAGTAAAATAATTGGCGTAAAAACCTTATCGCTTTGATAAAGGGAAGGCGCAAAACCAAAACAAAATGCAGACAACATGAGCAACACTGGTTTTCGCAAGCCAATGAGGAAAAAAAGTACGGCAAATATATTAAATGCCACACCGACATTCGACTCAAATGCAATTCTTGAAAATTGAAGATGCCATGGGGATATTGAAAACAAAAACGCTGTGAGAAGAGCAGGAATCTCAACAGAGATCTCCCGACCAGCTATTTCAACCTTTCTCCTGGCAACTAACTCTTTTACTAAAAAATACACTGCTGGGATCGCAAGTGTTGCAAAAAGCACTGCGGGAAGCCTCACCGCGAATGTTGAAAGCCCAAACACTGCAATAAAAGGTATTACGAGATATGTATACGCTGCAGGTTTGTAATCATCATATGACCTCAGTACCGCGGGAAGAAATTTTCCGTACTCATCCTTACCCGTTTGAAGAATTGAATATGCGTTATATCCTAACGCTACCTCGTCCCAATTCGGTGATGATGGAACTATTCCGAGTTGCCAAATTCTTAGAAAAAAACCTATTAAAACAATAAAAAAAAGAATAATGGAATATTTATGTTTTCCCATATTAATGCATCCAGTATGCCACCAAGGATGGCACACCATCTAATTGTCGAAATTCCTTGAGCACGACTGCATTTCCTGGAACTTTTTTAGGACTATTTATATATAGCACCTTCTCACCTGCACGTGTTGACTTTGGAAAATCACGAAGAAATGAATAATTACCTATCCTATTGACGCTCACAAATCCAAAACTATCCCGTTTTACATCAGAGTCTTCCAGAAAATCTTGGGGATCCATCTTTGAATAGAAAAGATAATATGCGTACGGTCTCCCAAGATCTGTAGTAAATACAATCCTATCGTACTCATTCTCATTTTGCTTTGCATACAAAAATGCTTCTTTATATCCGTATTGCCATTCACCGGAAAATGAACGTGCGTAATGCATATAATAATCGTGAATATAATAAATCACATTTATAAGTAAAGCCAAAGAAATAATACCTACAACTCCAAATTTTATTAGCTCTTTCTTTGCTATCGATATCCGCGCAATACTTTCAAGAATTACGACTACCCCATACGCTACGAGTATTTGAGGAACCGGAAGGATGGTTTCAATCCTCAATGCATGTGGAGTTTCCCGTGCTGTCGCAGCCGGAACTATCCCTAAAAGTAGCCATATCGGAAGAAAATACCAGTATCCCTCTTTTCTTTTAAACAAAAAAAGTGCACCTATAATTAAAAAGGGGAGATCAAAAAGATACAACTGCCCTACTTGTTGGGACGAAAATTTTGGATTTCCATCTCCGCTGATAAAAAGAAATTTTGGATCAAGATTATCAAGATAATGCTTAACATATTCTCTGGCGTAAAAAACTCTGCGATTATCAAGTATATTTGACCACCATGCATTATTATTATTTTTCACATGTTCATTCGCAGTAATAACCGGACCGGAATCTGAGAAAATATTCACTTCCCTATATCGAAGTTGCGCACTAGGGGACAAGAGAAAAGGGATTAACGGAAGCAACAGCGCAAACCCAATAAAGAATGCAAGTAATGAGGCTTTCCATCTATGAAGTAATTTTTTTGCAAAAAGAACTGTGAGAGCAATGATAAGCAGAGGAGCTACAATGCGTGAGGTGTTAAATGTATAGAATGACAATGCAAAACATACAGCAGAAAACGTGAGAAGATAGCTTCTTCTCCTTACCCCATCAAGAAAAAACCATACACCAATTATAAGAAAAAAGCTTGCTACATTCGCTTCAAACGCAGCCCGTGAAAGATTGATATGCCATGGAGAAATTGCGAGAAAAAAAGCACTAAAAAGTGCATAGCTTTCTTTCCGTGAGGAAGAAAAAAAGATAGTTTTTACCAAAAAATACGTTGCAACGACTGTAAGTGATCCAAAAAACGCACTTACAAATCTGGTACTGAATTCATTTAATCCAAATAGGGCAACCGGAATCACCGTCAAATAAGCATACACAGGTGGCTTAAAGTCACCGAAGGATTCAAGATATTGAATCGGGAGAAAGTTCCCAAACTCATCCTTCCCAGTATGCAGCAACGCATACGCGTTATACCCCCATGCAACTTCATCCCATGTGAGAGAAGGAGGATTCGTGCTTAAGGAATAAAACCTTAAAATTAACGCAACAACGACAACGCAGACTAAATATACGAAGTTCCTTCTCAAATTAACCATCATCATCTATAGTATACTCAACAAATCTCTCCATGCCAATTATCACTAAGTCCAGACTGTTTTTTACACTTATCTTCCTGCTCGCATTCTTTCTACGGGCGTACAGAATCGATTTTATGGAATTTAAAGCGGATGAGGCTTTAAACACCTTCCTTATCACAAGGGCTCATTTTGGAAATCCGATACCTCCAGGAGGAACAGTCTCGAGTGTGGGAATCCTTAATCCGCCATTATTTACCTATCTACTTCTTCCAATCACACTATTTACCGTCTCTCCAGTATGGATTGCACTGACAATCGCACTTGCTAACTCTCTCGCAGTAAGTTCACTCTTTCTCATAATAAGTAGATTCTATAACAAAACAATTGGAATTTTTGCTTCGCTTCTTCTCTGCATGTCACCATGGCATATAATATATTCCAGAAAAATCTGGACTCAAAATCTTCTTTTCCCACTTGCTGTACTTCTGTTTTATTCACTACATAGCGCTGTCATTCAAAAAAAACAGTACTCCTGGATTTATGCGGGGTTGAGCCTTATGCTTATGGCACAACTTCACCAAGGTAGCATTTTACTTCTGATTCTTTTCATTATCTATTCGCTCTTATCAAGGATCCATGTTTCATGGAAACATTTTATTTTCGGAGTTCTACTCGGAGCACTTCCACTTATACCGTATCTCTTCTTCCAGCTCACAAAATTGTGTATTGGTTGCGCAGCATATACAGCAAGCAGTCATCCATTAAACCTCACTCTTCTTACCCATCTTATTCTCCCGTCAGGAATTTTTGGATTCTCTGGTTTCGACGTACTTCTGGGAAACGATTTTACTCTTTTTACAAATACATACTTCCCAATTTCATTGACGCGATATTTCACATACCCAATACTTCTTTTGACTTTTTTTGGAGCATTCATCCACTGGAGAAGCCAGAAGAAGCTCCGTATCCTCACATTTCTCTATGTCGCTCTCCCATCCTCTTTTGTTCTACTGAGATTTGACATATTTATGCACTATTATCTCCCATTACTACCATTAACAGCTCTCTTTATAGGGATCGCATTTTACACATGCATCACATGCAAAAACTCTCTCATACGAATTGGTGGTTATTTCCTTTTTCTCTCTCTTTCACTCAGCTATATATTGTTTTCACTTGCATTACATTCATTTATTGCGATACACAAAGAGATACATGGAGAATATGGAAGAGTTTTTTTACTCAGCAAGGCAGTAGCTGAGTCAAAACTTAGAGAGAGAAAAAGAGACATTGCATATAAAGAAATGGTTATCGCAAGTTACGTTCCCCTGCAGTCAGTTATCGGTCCTGAGACAATCGCTCGGGTCGTTTATGATCCGGTGCAAACAAAAAAAAATCTACCGACACTTGAGAAAAACTTATTAAACAGACCATTTGACGACAGGATACTTCTCGAGCTTACAGCCTTCTACACACAAAAACCCATCACATTCAAGACTCTCAGTCTTCTCTCTCAAAAATCAAAAATAAATCCAGGATATATACCAATTTTTAACGCTATTGCTGACAAATATATTAACGAAAATAATATTAATCGAGAAAAACTGAATTTTATCCTCTAGCTGACTGTTTCCCTAAGACAGATATGTCCTCTCGATCAGGCCAAAAATATGCAACGATCAGGACATATGAGATATATGCGACGTGACTGTTATTAAAATATCTTGAGAGATACCAGTAAACAAATAAAAATATTCCATATGAAATAATGAGACTTTTTATAGTTGGATTTTTTTTCAAATACCTGATAAACATGATAAGCAACGGAACACACACAACGACTTGCCAAATCAAAAACGGATATTGAGAAAATTTGTCACTGATAACACCGCTCTGCAGCAACACACTTCCAAGTCCATACCCTGATATCGGATAACTATGAAGCGTATTTCCTGATAAATAAAGTATGGTGCTATTTATAAATGCTGATGGATTCCATAGATAGAAAGGAAGAGTGATAAGCAAAAATGTCAAAACTAATGGAATAAGTTGTATGCAAGTTTTTTTTATAGAATGATTGTGTAAAAAAAGATATGCAATATAAAAAGGGATAAATGGCCACGCTGACTGTTTTATCGCAGCTGACAAACCAAACGCTATCCCAGCTAAAAATATTTTTTTATAGTAAACAAAAAGAAGTCCGGCAAAAAGAAACGCGAACATAAAAATGTCTGATCTCCCTTCAAGTGTGTAAGGAAGAATTGAAGGGTGAAATGCGAGAAGAATTAGAAATAATCTCTTTTTTTCCTGTTCTTTTACCAGAAACCCAGCCATCAATAAAAGACACACGAATAAAAATAATAACGGAGCACGGGCATCAAAAAATCCAAAAAACAGATTACTTAAAACATAAAAAGGAATTGCGAAAAGCAGATAAAACGGCTCCATAACAAAATGATATAAAGCCGGGTTTATTTCCTTATCATCGTAGTGCCATTGTTCCATCGGTGTCCCAAAATATGTCTCCTGATACGGATTTTTTCCATGAAGAACAAAACGAATTGCGGATTCCTGCTGCAAAATTATGTCATGAATCATATAAATTGGAGCAGTTTGGTGCCTGACGATAATTGCCGATACAAACGAACTTCCAAGTACGATAAGAATCGTACACCATAACAGAATAATCTTTAATCGATTAAAAATCTCACTCTTCAAATGAAGGAGATCTAATCCCAGATTCGCTAATAGTAATAAAAATATACTGCCGAAAAGTAAATATGGCGTCTCTCCTGGTCCTATTCGATAACCCATAACAAAAGGTATCACAAGGACGAAAAGCAAAATCGAATCAAACATTAAAGTTTTCATTCTTTTCTATACCAAAGTACTGTACTCCTCTGGACATCTGACGGATTTACTCCTCCCCATCCTACTTGCTCGAGCTCTCCTTCACTTGAAGCAGAAAGGTCAAGAAGAGCTACATCAAGCGATGTATCGATGATCGGAAAAGCACTCATCGATGCAGCATCTGCAAAACTCGTCACCCCGATTTTAACCCCTGTCTCTGAAACCCTCTGCTTATAGTCCAAATACAAGACTATCGGCAGACTCACACCTGGTGACTGATATCTATAATCATACACTGAAAAGTTCTTTTCTGGAAACTTGCCTTCAAGCACCCGAGCAACTGATTCAGATCTGAGAAATGTGCCGTTTGCCGAACCCTTCGACTCCAAGTAGACACCATGCAAACTCGCCATAGCAACAAAGAAAAGAAAGAATATTCCCGCTATTTTTTTCCACAAATATATATAATAAATAAAAATCGCCATCATAAGGAGCACTGCTCCATGAAGAAACACGAGATAACTATCAAATAATTGCCCTTTATAATATCGCAACAATACTATGTTGATACAAAGAAATACACTTATGCCAAGAGGAATTCTATTGGGTCGTCTCTTATAAAGAAACATTGCAAAGAGTATAAAAAAACTCAAAAATCCGATATATCCTATCACGATATGTGCACCGACAATTCTTGCCCACGCAGCTGGCCAATAAACCGAAATATAAGTTAGCCATCGGTTCGGATAATAGATTCTGTCCTGCCCATGCAAGTAAAACTCAATTACATGTCTACTCTCAAGAAAATTATTTGTTATATCAAAATAAAAAAGAGGAAGTAGCGGAATGACAAAACCTAGAATATAAACTAAAGAAAATTTAATTGTCTTTTTTCCCAACAAAAAGCCGATTACCAATAACGGGATAAGTCCTATCGATTGAAAATGTATCATTATTGCTGTACTGACAAAAAATGATAATAAAAAAACATCCATTTCTTTCTTTTTTGTAAGAAGTTTTACAAAAAAATACAACGCGATGACACTAAATATTCCCGACATTGAAGGGGACGAAAGATTCACAGATTGTGCGATCTCACCTGGAGAGAATGCCGCAAGAATACCAACAATTATCGCAAGCATTCTTCCTCCGATAAGCTCTCCTGTTTTCATAAGTAGAAACACAGAGAAACACGAAAGAATACCCAAAAAAACCCATGGCATGAGAAACCAGGACGGAGAAATCAGAAGGACAGCCATAAGAATCCAATACCATTGAGGTCCGTATACAAACTGACCTGCGGAAGCAAACGGACCGATGAGAGGAAGCATTGCTTCACGTATCGACTCTCTCGCAACAAGCAAATCTCGCGCCTGATCATAGGCCAGACCAAACCTATTATGAATATCATAAAACCGAAGAAATGCGGCGAGAAGAATAATTGAGAAACAAGCTATCGCAAATCTATGAGAAGAAAAAAATACTCCGTATTTTCGAATCATACTAATCTACGATCCTGTACTTCAATAAAGTCCACAATGCTACCGGACCGTCTTTCAGTGCAACGAGCTTCTTACCCCCTTCGTGGTCGCGTGGATTCGTCGTGATTGGAATCTCAATTATCCTATGTCCTTTTTTCAGGATTTTCGCAGTTATTTCCGGTTCAAAATCAAAACTTCTTGCATGAAGATGCAATTTGCTCAAAAAATCTCTGGGAAGAAGTTTGTACCCGGTTTCCATATCAGTGACCCACTGACCGTATAACAAACTGGTAACCAAACTTAGGATTCTATTTCCCATATAATGCAGAAAAAAAGTCGGGGTCCGCTCATCCCTTAAGAAGTTTGGCATCCTCCTCAGACGTGTACCGTAAACAAATTTTGCTGTGCCATCGAGAACAGGTTCCAGAAGAAACTTGATATCCGACGGATTATATTCAAGATCTGCATCCTGAATTAAAATATAATCTCCCTTTGCTGCTTTAATCCCTGTCTGCACCGCAGCACCTTTCCCTTTATTTACTGCATGTCTAATAATTTCCAAATTTTTAATTTCTGCCTTTGCTTTCTCAAGCTCCTTTTTTGTAGTGTCTTTAGATCCATCGTCGACTGCAATTACTGCAATATTTACCTCTGGAATAGAAAGAGACGCTACATTTTTCACAACCTGAAAGACAGTTTGTTCTTCGTTATAAACAGGCACAATTATTGAAAGATTCATAGAGATCTAAGTATATATCTTTATGTTATTAATTTGTAGACCTCTCTTATGACAAAGTAGTGAGGAAATAACTTATTCAACACGATCACGATGAAATGGAGCAACCACCATCATATCATCAATTTTTATACCCTTGCGTTGCTCTCTGCGCAGCATCATAATTCTCGTAAGCTGAGAAAATGCCTGAAACAAACCGAGAGAAAATGCAATATCACCTTTTATCAAAGTATTAATTATGTGATATGGCAACCAGAGTATATGAGAGATGAGCAGCAAGGAATCTGTCGCATTTAGCCATACAAAAAAAATCTGATTTCGATAGGAAATCGTCTGAATTGCAAAAGGTTTTCTACTTTTCTTAATAGATCCTTGATCATGCTCATGTACCACAACTGATTTTGGCTCGAAAATAATCTTGTATCCATTCTTTTGTGCACGATACGAAAGGTCAATATCCTCCCAATAAAATGGATTATAGATCTCATTCATTCCCCCGAGTTGATTCCAGATACTTCTTCTGAAAGCACTGCTCCCTCCACTTACCCAAAGAGTATTTTGCTTGTCAACCTCACCTCTTCGATGCAACAAAAATCCCCTTTTCCATGTTCCGATTCCTCTTCCTCTGAGGGTGATTTTCCCGTCATCAACACTTTTATCCATAAAACCAACTGCAAAAATCTTTGGATCATTAAACGATCGCACCGCATTTGAAA
>JBDKFM010000057.1:0-8357 GCA_039798685.1 Candidatus Parcubacteria bacterium
CTCTGCTCAATAAGTTCTTTTTTCATACCGCTTTTTGATGCCATCGCTTCTTCATACTTCATCTTTTGCTCTGCATTAAGTTTAGAGCGAGAATCCATTACGTTATATTTCTGCATCAAATCATTCGCGGCAATTTTGACTCCTAAGACCTGTGTCTCAACAACATCATCCAAATCTGCATCAATTGCAGCTGCAAGCTCATCTCCCGGAAGCTCGTCTTCTACCCTGAGCTTCGCTTCAAGAAGCGTATAGCTGGTTGCATCGATTCTTGACGCGAGAGCAAGTGGCGCCTGATTTGCCACTTCCCTGAGAGCAGCTCTGTACTCAGCAAGTGATCTGTTCATATCACGTGCAAGAGTTGCCGTACTTCGACCTTTTGCCGCTGCATCTCCAATCGATCGGGACGCTCCCCTGGCAGCTTTTTCAGCTCCTGAAAGTGCGACTTCTATTCCAGTAGCGTCATCACGTTCCATCATGACTTTTGCTTCACCAAGACGCTCACCAAGTATCCTCATATATACCTGAGCCTGCTGTTCAGGGGTAAATGCGAGCGTGAGTCTGATCTCCTGCACTACCTGATCAAGCGGATAAAGAGAACTGTCCGGAAGAATAAATCCAGGCCCTGCCGCAAGTCCTGGAAAATTTATCTCTGAAACTGCTGTAGATTCTCCGAGCACATCCTGCACATGATTTGCAGCGACCTGAGGCACAAATGCAGAGATAGTTACTGCTGCAACTGACGCGGATACTGCGAGGCGTGACAAAAAACGCATATACATATACTAAAGCACGGATTAGGAAACCCTGTCAAGTCCTACGACACATACTTCCATGCTGCAAGTATGTGCTATCATTGTTGTAATGACTGCCACAGGACATGCGATCATAGGTACTGTAATTGCTGCAAAAATTGGTAATCCCTATCTCGCAATCCCAATAGCACTTCTCTCACACATCGCGGCAGATGCTTTTCCACACTGGGACACAGGCACGAATAAAAAGAAAAAATCACATTCTGCATTTTTCGCACAATCCCTTCTCGATCTAGGCCTAAGCTTTCTCCTTCCATACCTTCTGGTCATCACCTTTTTTCCAGATACAAATCTCGTATATCTTTACGTCATTGTATTCGCTGCACAATTTTTTGATTGGGCGAGTGTACCCTACGTATTTTTTAACTGGAAGTTCCCTCCATTTAATTGGCCGTATAACTTTCAGATATCTTTCGACAACCGGCTTGATAAACCATGGGGTATTATTACCCAGGCAGCCGTGCTTCTTTTTCTCGTCATCTTTGCAATTCGCATCTGAGCATCACATCATGGACAATACAAATCAACCGCCAGCACAACCGACTCCTCAAGCACCACTTGATCACTCAAAGACTCCAAACCCCCAAGATCCCCCACGAGCTCCTGAGTCCCCTGCAGTTCCCACCTCATCGCAGATTCTCCCGAAACATCATAACTTCCCTCTTCACAGAGCACTACTCATCGCTGTCATTGTGCTCTCGATTCTCTTCATCAGTGCCTATGCGGGAGTATACTACCTTCTCAATCAACAACTCACAAAAATTACCAATGCACGCAAAAACACAGCTCCAACGACAACCCAGAAATCACCAATGATACCATCGCCTACCTCCGTTTCAACCCCAGTCACATTTCCAAAAGGCGAAATCACACCAACAGTGCAACAGGTCGCATGTACTCTTGAAGCCAAACAGTGCAGCGACGGCTCATATGTCTCGCGGACCGGTCCAAATTGCGAGTTCACAGTTTGCCCTGAATAAATGAAGGGCCTTCCCTTAAATGTATACCTCATAATTCATAGTTAATAATTGAGAACTCATACTTCTTAGTTCGCCCTCCATCCTTTATACTGAAAATATGCGCCCCTTCCTCTTCACACTTATCGTTGGATTCACAGCTCTTCTTTTTGCATCAGCAAGCTACCTAATTTATCTGCAACACAAAAATATTACTGCATACACAAAACAGGTGCTCGGGGTTAAAAAGGAATATGCACAACTAAAAGAGGACTACATAAAAATTAAAAACCAAAACCCGAAACCGGACGAGCGCGCAACACAAAAGGCAACTGCGATACACGAAGCAGTAACCAAAATCATAGACGAATACACGGCAAAAACCGACGGGGACCTGAGTATCTACTATAAAAATCTGAACACGGATGCATCAATTGCAGTCAACCCTGACAAAAAATACTACATGGCTAGTTTATATAAAATCATTCTCGTTCTCTATCTGCTTGATGAGGTACACAACGGAACCGCTTCCCTGCAAGACAAAGTAGGAACAAGTAGTGCAACACTTGATCTTGCAATCGAAAAAATCATCACAGAGAGCAACAACGAGTATGCGCAAACATTAGCAGAAGAGTATGGATGGAAAAATATTGAGAAAAAGATGAAACCAAAACTCGGGATCGAATTTAGCTTTGATAGCTCTCTACACACATCAGTCCGCAGTATCGGAAAACTGTTTGAGGAGATTGCATCTGCACTCTCAGTCACAGACGAAGACAGTCGCTCACTCCTCACCCTTATGAATAACCAAAAAAAACTTACAAAATTACCAAAATATCTCCCAAAGCACATTTATTCACACAACAAAACAGGTGAATTTGAAGCATTTTCACATGATGCCGGTATTTTCTATACACCGAAGGCAAATTACATTCTGATATTTATGAGTAAATCAAAAAATCCGAAGGCAGTTGATGAGCAAATGGCTCTTATGTCAAAAGAAATCTATGAAGCACTCAATCAGCAGATGTGATCGAATCATAGGATCCCGAACTTGTTTCAGGGTCGCTTTTCTGAAATACTAAAGTATGGAAAATCCTTCAGGGAGCACTACCCACACTTTCCACTTCCCAAAATGGTTCGTTGTCTTCTGCCTTCTCTTCATCCCACCTGTCGGATGGTGGCATATGTGGAAAAATCATCGCTATCACACTTGGTTTCCTTATGTACTCTGGCTAAACAGCGCGATCATGCTGGGGTTTGCAGCATATATCGTCATACATTTTTATCCGAGGATCAGATCACTCTACGACGCAACGACACTAATCGTCATAAGTCACATCGGGCTCATCTCACTTGCACTGCTTGAAATTGTGTTCGGCTTTTATCTCCTGAAAAAATTTAAAAATCAGGCTCGCCTCACATCACGAATCATTGGACTCATCATCCTCCTCCTTTTCATAAATGCTATCGCAATACCGCTCTCACAACTCTTTATCGGGACACAAAGTAGTGCGATGAAAACTGTGACAAATGAGAAAAACTTAGTGAAAAACTCACCTTCCCTTGCTACTGCCGGATATCTCAGTATTCTTCCTGAACAGATTACTTGGATGCCCCCTATGACAGGGACGATTAGCTACACTGATTTTGCAAAAAACTTACCGACCAGAACTCTGTCAGGGACTCTGCAAAACGGAACCGCCATACTCAATAACCTCTCAGAGGCCAGTGCAATGAATAACGATTTTCTCAAAAATAACGGATGGGCTGAGGATCCGAATCAATCGGCAGACGGGCCAACAGGCTCAGTCTGGGGATACAAAAAAACTACCGGCAATAAAACACAAATCCTACAACTTCGCTATACAAATACATCGATCACACCTCTCCCAAATCAACCGATTCAAGTCACCTGCCCGTGCAACCTGACTTATACAATTTTCTTAAGTGATCCATTCTAGTGTTATGGACAATAAAGAATTACACGAAACTCAACCGGCATCAACACCTCTGCCCGCCCCTGATGTCGCAAAAACAATGCCGACAAAAATGCATCCGTTACCCTCATCGGTATTGCCTGGATCAACACCCACATGGATAATCATCCTTCTCCTTGTCTTCTTCCCGCCTCTCGCTTGGTACTTTATGTGGAAAGAGGCAAGATATCACAGATGGTTCCCAGTTCTCTTGTGGCTCTATGGTATTATATCGATTACTTTATTTGCAATAATAACTATCTTTGTCTACCCGCAGATAAATAAATTATTTGAATCATTGAATATTGAGAGAGAAAATACATGGCTTCCGTATGCTGCCGGCACTGCAGTACTCTTAGGCATATGCGAGATTCTTTTTGGCATATTCCTCTTTAAAAAAACACAAAACGGCACCGCCTTACCCAACAAACTCCTTCTCATTACTCTTATAATCTTGTTCATTCAATGGATCACAATTCCGGTCTGGACAATAATTACGCAGGTTTCAATAATTTCACCTGTTTACATGATCACTTCAGGATTCTAAGAACGTGTCGAAGTAAGTAGCGACACTAAGGAAAAAGCAGATTGATTCTTTAGGATTTAGGTAATACTTCGACAGATGCTGGCTTTTCTTTTACCTTCACTTCCTCACGCTTTACTGCCTTGATATCCTCAATCTTCCACGCAGCAAAATTGCAGTTTGGGTAATGTGAGCAACCGTAAAACTTACGTCCAGTCCTTGTTTTTTTGATGATGATATTGCCGTTGTCTTTCGGACACATAATATTTGTTTGTTCAACAAAAGGTTTCGTAAATTTGCATGACGGAAATCGACTGCATGAGAGAAACTTACCGAACTTTCCTGTCCTGATAACTAAATTTCCCATTACACACTCAGGACAAAGTTCTCCCGTATCCTCAGTCTCGATCTTCACCCGTGGTGCATCCTTGACAGCTGCAAGACTCTCCCCAAACGGCTTATAAAACTCTTTCATCATAAGAACCCACTCTTTTGCACCTGATGCGACCTCATCAAGATCATTCTCCATCTGTGCAGTAAAAGGAATATCATCAATCGTTGAAAAATTCTGAACAAGAAAATCATTCACTGCCATTCCGACTGATGTCGGTACAAAACGTCTCTCCGCGCGCTCGACATATGCTCTATCAGTAAGCACACTGATGATTGATGCATATGTTGACGGACGCCCGATGCCTTTTTCCTCCAGTGTCGCAATAAGTGACGCGTCATTATATCTGGGTGGAGCTGATGTCTCGTGTTCTTCTTTTCTAATACTCTGCTTCTGCAACTCATCACCCGAACGAAACTCAGGGAGCCGTACGTCCTGCAATGCCTGCGGATTAATCTTTAAAAATCCGTCAAATTTCAGAACGGATCCGTTCGTCTTCAGACGATACACAGCATCGTGAGATGAGATGCTTTCTTTTGCATCCACTGTAATTGTTGTTGATTCGATCACAGCATCTGCCATCTGCGATGCAAGTGCACGTCTCCAGATCAGGTCATATAACTTTGCACAATCATTTCCCAAAACTTCCCGAATTTCTGTAAGCTCTCTTTGCATCATCGTTGGGCGTATACCCTCATGTGCTTCTTGCGCAAGTTTTTGTTTTCCTGAAAAAACACGGGGTGTAGCCGGAAGATAATTCTCACCAAACTCCTTTTTCACATATCCTCGCATCGCATCGATCGCTGTCTGCGATAACGTCACGGAATCTGTTCTGTGATATGTAATAAAACCTTCTTCGTAGAGCTTCTGCGCCAAACTCATCGTACGCTTTCCAGGATACCCAAACCTCCTACTAGCATCCTGCTGCAACGTCGAGGTAGTGTATGGAGGCTGCGGAAAACGTCGTGTTTCTTTTTGCAGAACATCAGCTACCACAAATTTTTTCTTTTCTAAATCAGCGATGATCCCGTCGGTTACATCAGGTGTGAGAAGCGTTGTCTTCGACACAGTGTACTCACCGTCGTAAAACGTAAACTTCTGTTGTGTATCAATTTTCTCCCCACGGATCTCAATAAGCAAAAACTCAACTGCTGATTCTTTTGTCTCTTTTTTGAGAAGCGCATGTATACTGAAATATTTTTCTTTTTTAAACTTCTCAATCTCCCGCTCCCGTTCAACAAGCAGCCGCAGGGCAACTGACTGCACGCGTCCGGCAGACAATCCTCGTCTTACTTTCTGCCAAAGAATTGGTGAGATTTGATACCCGACCAAACGGTCGAGCACACGTCTTGCGACCTGTGCATCAACGAGATTTGTATCCACAGTCCTGGGTTTTGTGAGTGCTTCTCTCACAGCGGCTTCAGTAATTTCATGAAACACTATCCTCTGAAACGTAATATCTTTCCCTTTATTATCAGCCCGCAACAGATCCTGTATGTTTGATGCAATCGCCTCCCCTTCACGATCAGGGTCAGTCGCCAGGATGACAGAGTCCGCTCCTTTTGTAAGTTTTTTCAACTCACTAATAATTAATTTTTTATCGGCAACTACCTCTAGAAGCGGTGTAAAATCATGTTCAAAATCAACGCCTAATTTACTCTTTGGAAGATCCATCACATGCCCCATTGAGAATTTAATCTCATACTCCTTTCCGAGAAACTTTCCGATTGTTTTTGCTTTTGTTGGTGATTCAACGATAACTAAATTCTTCATATACTAATAAAAATGTCATCCCGAACCCCGATTAAATCAGGGGAGCCGAAGCGAAGGATCCTGAAGATTCTTCGGCAACGCCTCAGAATGACATACATCTACTCTAGTCAAATTGTACTGTTCATTATACACGAGGTGTCAAGGACTAAAGAAAAAAGTTGCACCGAATTCAAAGACAACGTAGTATAAAAATGTGGTTGGAAAAATTTCTAAAGATTTTAAACAGCGTGGATTTCTTCTCTCACTTCTGATCATTCTGCAGGCGTACGCTATCATCGCCTTTGCGCCATCAGGGCTCTATCAGTTGCTCCACAACGATATCACACTCTCAGTGAAAGACAATATGACTCTGATTACTCTTGAGTATGTATTTGCCGCAACATTTCTTATCACGACTTTCTTTCTCTTGATGGGCATTCTTCTCTGGAGTCGGAAGATGGCTATTTTCTTTCTGATCTTTTCTTTTGCAATCGTTTTTTTTGAATATTTTCTTCACCGACAATCTCTCAGCTCACTCCCAACACTCGCACTCCCACTCCTCTGGACCTATGCAGTACTAAAAAAATGGTCATTCTTCAGATAACGTATATTTTCCACTCACGTTTTTTACCTTCCCCTTTAATTCCATAAGCGATAATGTCATAGAAAGTGCTTTTGCAGACATATCTAATTCCAGAAGAAGTTCATCAAAGAGATATTCCTCTTTTTCCAACACTTCCACAATACGCTTTTCTTCTTTTGTATCACCGGTTATCCTCGTCCTGCTTGCTCTCACTCGTGTGCTTATTCCGAGTGCACTCATTATATCGTCTCCGCACGTTACCATCGTTGCTCCCTCCTGCAATAATTTTAACGGTCCTCTGGCAAGATGAGAGGTAATCTCTCCGGGAACAGCAAACACTTTTCTTCCCTCCTGTATCGCATGTTCAGCAGTAATCAACGCACCACTATCTTCTGCACCCTCCGTAACGACAACAGCATCCGATAGCCCGGCGATTATCCTGTTTCTCGCGGGAAAAGATCCAACTGTCGGCTGCTGTCCGGGGGGATACTCAGACACAATTGCGCCAGCATTAGAGAGAATCGCATCATACAGAGCTCGATTTGCAGTAGGATAACATAGATCCACTCCACACCCAAGCACGGCAATCGTTTTTCCATTTTGCGACAACGTTGTGCCATGCGCAATCGCATCAACACCTAACGCAAGACCTGAGACAATTGTACAGCCAGCAGCAACCAGATCTGACGTTATGACCCTCGTCACATCATGGCCATACGATGTCATCTTCCTCGTCCCGACAACCCCAATACATCTTTCTTGTCCTGTGTTTTCCGAAAGATTATTTTTACTCCTGCAAAAAATATCGATATTTCCTTTTACAAATAACACAAACGGTGGATTTTTTATTTTCTTTAGAAGTTGAGGATATTCTTTATCCCCAAGAGTGAGAAAACTGACTTTTTTTGACTCAAGCGTATTGACATATTCCTGTAAAGAAAATGTATCCCGAAATTTTACAAATTTCACAGTGAGTTTATTCTTAAGCACATCTTCAAGATCTTTATCAGACGCACACCACGCCACATCTGCAGTTCCAAATCTTTCAAGAAGCGCTTGAAACAGTATTGGTCCTACGCCCGGAAACACAGAAAATCCGAGATAGTAATCCCGTTCATTCATATACACCTCCGCATACAACACGCATTAAAGGCCTCATCGCTTTTGTGGCACTTCACTATAATAGTACTCTCATACATTACAGTCTGCTACTCTACTCCTCATCTATTTCATAAGGTTTCACTATCACTCCGACAAAACCAAATACGAAGCCGCTTGCCTCACGGAACTAATCATCTATACTTAAATATATGATGATGAAAAAAATGCGCACCGGTGTGACGCTGATTGAACTCCTCGTT
>JBDKFM010000058.1:0-7463 GCA_039798685.1 Candidatus Parcubacteria bacterium
AGGCTATCTTGTAGAAATAATAGTGATAGGTTATCATTCAGGAATGAAACTGACGCGATCAATGATTCTCACACACCGCGGACTCGAACCTTCCAAATCAGATTTTTTTCCTGAAAGTAGTTTTGAAGCGTTTCAAGACCAACTTTCCCGTGGCTTCGGAATCGAATTTGATCCAAACTTTTCAAAGGATGGAATTATCATCTCCCACGACAACACACTCAGGCGAATAACAAATGAAAATGATTCGAGACCGTTCAGCACTCTTACCATATCAGAGATCAAAATGATTCGTTATGGAAACCAAAAAAAGGGGAGAATACCGACTTTTAATGAAATTATGGATCTTATCCGAAATTCAGACTCCACAATCAATGCGCTTCATCTTAAAGGAAGATTTCAAAGCAGAAAATTTCTTGATATTTTAATCGATGCTCTAAATGAAAATATCGATAACGTAGACAAAATTCTTGTTTTCGACGCGACACCTGACGCTGCTCGTTATTTAAAAAAAGCACTACACAGTCTCTTAATTGCCCCTTCCGTCTCTCATCCATACGATATCAAGCGTTACACAAACTTCACACATGGAACACTCCTTTCGCTTCAGGAAGCTATACGATACAGAAATGAAAAACTCTATGACTGGGTGTGGCTGGACGAATGGGATTTACAAGATGAAAATAATGGACATAAATCATTAATAAATTCGTCGGTATTTACAAAGTTGAAAAACGCAGGGTATAAGATTGCTCTTGTCACACCAGAACTTCATGGAACTTCACCGGGTCTTTTAGCTAATGAGGCTCACCCAGATGCCAAAAACACAACATCTCTCTTTAAGAGAATCAGCGAGATAATTGCACTCTCTCCAGATGCACTCTGCACTGATTACCCTGAAGAAGTACTAAAACTCTCTACTCTTGGCGATACTTCTTAAGAAACTCTGATAAATCCCCAGGCGTGCCCAATCCCCACACTTTTTCAATGACAACTGTCTGAATCATAAGCCCCTTATCTAGTAGTCTTTGATAAATTGGTGCGATATAAAATTCTTTTTTTTCATCTGCTCCATACATCTCATTCTGATGAAGCATCTTTTCTGCTTCGGATATAAACGTTGCACCACGAGAAAAAAAATATGCTCCGATATTCGCATAAGCACCTTTTTTTGCCAGCTTTTCGTCTTTTTCCCTTACCGCCAATGCATGCCCATACTTGTTCCGGAGGGTGTAACTCCATTTTGGATCTGAATCAGGAGGTTTAAATACCGGTATTATACCGGCAATATCAGAGTGTTTATTATTTATCGCAGCATAATACGAGTTACCATTAAAGTAATGATCCGTATCTGAAATAACTAACGCCTCACCATCTGAAATATATGATTTCCCAGCAAGAGCTGTTTCCGCGGCACCTCTGGTAACCTCAGGAATCAACACAACATTAATCGCATCTGTAAACAACGATCGCAACACAGAGGCTATGTTAAATTTTTCCTGATGCTCTTCCAAACAGATAAAAATGAGGTCTTGAGCCCGCACTTTAAACGAGGTCCCTGAAACCCGTTGCGGCAAGTCAATAAAAGGAAGTGAACGAACAGCCCATGTAATCATCGGAGCGCCGCGAACAGAAATCAGCGGTTTCGGCTGTAGAAACTCAGGATTCTTTACAGCAACAGCCTGAAAACGTGAACCCCTCCCAGCCATCGGAAAAATGACCTTCATAGCTCTCTAAATATCCCCTTTATAGTATTTCTCAAAATACTGCACATCTTCAGGTGTGCCCAAACTCCACATAGATGTTGCTTGCACTGATTTAATTTTTTCACCTCTTCCAATCAACTCGTTAAATACCGGGCAAACATAAAACTCGTTATTTCTCCGGATATCTTTCCTGATCATCTCCTCTGCAGCCCACACAAAATCTCTTCCATATTTGAAATAATAGACACCGACTGTTGCACTACTTGAAATCGGCACCTTCTCTGCAACCTCGAGCACCATTCCCTGATCATTTAGACGCGCAAAACTCCACCGGGAATGTGATGCTTCAAAAACCGGTATTAATCCGGAGTATTCTTTTTTCTTTCTTCTAATCTCATCTTCAAATGGCTCTGATAAAAAGTACTGATCTGCATTAGAAACGATTAATTCTTCATCTGAGTTTATATAATTTTTGGCAAGAAGAGCACTGACAGCAGCACCCTCAGTCACTCCATCTGTAAAAATGATCTGCACTGATTTGCCATAGATCTTGCGCAGCTTACTCGAAATTTGAAAATCACGCTCATGATCACGAAGACAAACGAAGACGAACTTTTTATCCTTAATAAAATCCAACGAATCACTAGCCCATGTGATCATTGGTTTGCCTTTCACCTCAATAAGTGCTTTCGGCAGAGTATAACCTGCTTCCTTAAAACGCGACGCCCGCCCGGCTAATAAAAACAGTATCGTCATAAATTTTCAAGAATACGACTCTGATAATGCATTACTTCTTCAAAAACTTGATGTCTTTTTTTGAACATCTCACTATTTACTGTATATATCTCCTTGTATAACATAAGTAAACTTGCGTAGCAATTATGATTATGCATATTCGGAAGAAATGTTTCATCAAGGTGCACAAGCTTTCTCCCATCTCGTACTGACTTAAACTTTCCCATTGCCTTCTGCGCAAATATAAACGCACCTAATGCAGTCGTCTCTACTTCTTTCAATACATGAACAGGGATACCAAGTACATCTGCGCGAATTTTTGCAGCTAACTTCAATTTTGCAACTCCACCGGACATATTTACAGAGGAAATTTTAATATCACTTTTTTCGAATTCCTCAAGCATTAACTTCGACTGAAACGCATTCGCCTCAAAGATACTCCGTATGATATCTTTTCTCGTATGAAAACGTTCCATCCCAAAAAATAACCCTCTGACATATGCATCATTAATTGGCATCCTTTCTCCTATCAGATACGGAAGAAATAGCAGTCCATTTGCTCCCAAGGAGCTCTCCTGAGCCTCCTTCTCCATCCTGCCATAGAGCACATGATCATCCCTAGGAGAATCCGAATAATAGCATTCTTTCGCCCATTCCAAAACTCCTCCTTCGAGATTATTTGAGCCACCAATAATGCGTAATTTTTCACTTAAAAAATTTTGCTCCAACAACCTGGGAGCTGAAATTCTAGAATCACCTGTGATGATACGATAAGATGAGCATGTTCCGCACACATTACTGAGCTCCCCCTCTTCATATGTACTACTACCGATTAACGCACATATCGCGTCATAGGTTCCAAGAACAACAACTGCTTTGCTTAAAAATCCGAATTCCCGAGTTAACACTTTAGAAACACCTCCAATCATCACGCCTGGATCTAAAACTTTTGGCAGCTGTGATTTTTTTATTCCGACAACTGCTAGCAGTTGCTTAGGATATGACCTCTTTTCGCCATCGTAATAGAACTTCTGGGCATTAAATGTGTCAGTCACTAATTTCCCTCCCAGACGAAATAAAAGGAAGTCATTTGCAGAGAGAAAGTATTTTACCTTCGCAAATACCTTTGGATTGTTTTTCCTTATCCAAAGAATTTTAGGCAACATAAAACTTGCATTAAAACGTAAATTATTTTTGCTCATTGTCTGTCCCACCTCAGCCAGTTGCGAAGCTTCCTCTACCGCCCTTTTATCTGAAACCATTAGCGCATTTAGCAACACCTCCCCTTTTTTACCTATAGGGATAAGACAAAGCGCAGATGAAGTAACGGTTATTGCAGTGGCTTGTGCTGCCGGATACTGCTTTCTAAAACTTCGCAACAACTCTACAAGAAGACTCCACCACTCTTCAGGATTCTGCTCAACAACTAATCCTTTGATATATGTTCTTACAGGAAGCCAGTCTTCATAAACTTTTATTCCATTCCTATCAAAAATTATCAAACGAATACTCCGGAGACTTAAATTTACGACAATTGTAATTTCTTTCATAAAGATAAATGACTTTCCTTCAAAGCTTTTTCAATGACGTCAGGCCAGTTATATCGCTTTGCAAACTGTAAAGCGTTTTGTTTGTACGATTTTACCAAATGAGGCGTTTTAAGATATGATGAGATCGTTTCAACAAGAGCAATCCGATTATACTCAGTTAAAAAACCACATTTTTTTTCTTGAATCAGCCGGGCGATATAAGGGACGTCTGTGATCAAAACAGGCACGCCGCATGCCAAGTACACTTTTACCTTGCCTGGGTCAGCATAGTAAGAGAATGTATCTTTTTCACGATCATACATAGCAAGCGCAAGCGCAGATTGAGATATCCTCCTTTCAACATCAAGATGCGATTTTATGTATCCCTCAAAAATAACACAATGTTCAAGTTTGAATAATTTTACTTTTTCTTTTAAAGCCTTTTCATATGGTCCACTTCCAATAATTGTCAGACGAATACCGGGAATTGTTTTAACCAAATCGCTAATTGCTTCAATACACATATCAAGTCCTTGTTTCTCAAGCAGTGTTCCTAAATATATTATCTCTTTAGTGTTCATCTTTATCGATCGATTTGATACTATCCTGTCGTACCAGATACCGATCGGCACAACAATTTGATTTCCATTTAATGAACCCCATTTCCCTCTCCTTCCTTCTATCATTCTCGGTGATAAATTCCACACAACATCAGAATTTTCAACAACAAATCTGTCGATTGCATGATAGAGACTGTTAATAATCTTATTCTGAAATCTAACCGGGACATAATCTATACAATAAAAAATAGTTCTCCTCACAAGACCAATCTTCTGCAAAAAAATTCCTGCAAACGCATTTATGTTTCCAACTCCGATAAATATATCGGCCCTCCTTATTAGCGAAAAAAACCAAAAAAAACTATACAGAAAATCCTTACCATATAAAACAAATTCGTTTGCCCTCCACACCCTTGAGTGCCCTTCTGACTTTTTTGCACCTCTTTTATATAGTTCCCACATAGAACCTTTTTTAAAATTTTCCGGCAAAAAAAGAAGAGGATGACCTATAAAAAGTAATACATCTACGTAGGGAACGAAAAGATCCCTGATATCGTGGGAAGGACCCGTTGTCCCTTGCTGCGTCACAATAACGACTTTTTTATCCCTGAGGCGTTCGGAGAAAAACTGATTCATACCAATTAATAACCTCCTTCAATCCGTCATCAAAACTAATTTCAGATCGATAACCAAACTCTCGTTGTGCACGTGACGTATCAAGCATGCGTCTAGGTTGTCCGTCTGGCTTTGATGTATCAAAAACGACTTTCCCTTTGTATCCGACAAATGAGCGTATCTTCTCAACGAGATCTTTGATCGATATCTCAAAACCTGCTCCGATGTTTACCGGTTCAGGCTTATCATATGATTCTGTCGCCATCCGAACAGCTCTCGCAGCGTCTTTCACAAATAAAAATTCTCTCGTCGCCTTTCCTGAACCCCACACCTCAACTACAGAAGTTTTGTTATTCTTTGCATCGACAAATTTCTTAATCAAAGCGGGAATAACGTGTGAAGAGGAAGGGTCAAAATTATCACCCGGACCATATAAATTTACCGGTAACAAAAAAATTGCATTAAACCCATATTGCTGTCTGTAAGCCTGCGCCTGAACAAGAAGCATCTTTTTTGCAAGTCCATAAGGGGCATTCGTTTCTTCTGGATATCCGTCCCACAGATTATCTTCTTTAAACGGTACTGGTGTAAATTTCGGATAACAGCAGATGGTACCGATCGCAACAAATTTTTTTACGCCTGCAAGATACGACTCGTGCATCAACTGCGTTCCCATCATTATATTGTCATAAAACATTTCAGCAGGATAATCTCTATTAAAACCAATTCCTCCTACCTTGGCTGCAAGATGCAGTACGATATCAATTTTCTGAACAACTTTTTTTAAGTCCTTCTGATTTCGAAGATCGATAGCATTTGAGCGGGGGATTAGCACATCACTCTCTTTCACTCCATGCTGAACAAGCTCCTGAAGGAGATGAGTACCAAAAAAACCTGAACCACCTGTGAGTAATATTTTTTTATTTTTCCAGTAGCTAGTCATTGAAGGAACCTGAAATCATTCCGAAAGTACCGGCAAAGAGCTCTGCAGTCAACATAAATATCATAGCACAAAATAGAACCGGATGAGCAAGGATATACCCTGGCCTCTTATAAAAACCACGTCGTAAAAAAAAGAGAGTCTTTGATGAAACAAGTGCTCCCTTTTCAGCTTTACGAAGGTATGCCGGTGTTTTTTTTCCGTAATAATATTTTTTTCTTAACAATTCCATAAATCCCAGATTCCCTTCATTGTGAAGTATGGGTATGCTGATACGAGAAATACCATGCTGCCTCCTTACTCTGTCAGAAAGCTCCCAGTCTTCGGGTCCAGTGATTTTTTCGTCAAAACCACCAACCCGAAAAAATGTGACCTTTCTAAAAAAACGCGCTGCTTCAATCGACTCATCACCAACATAAAAACTTCGTTCATATGCTTTCACTCGTGACCAAAAACTCTTTCCATAAGAAATTTCAGGTATTATTACTGCATCTGTCTGCGACTTCTCGATCTTTGTTACGCAGGATTCTATAACGCGTCTTTCGAGCTTCATGTCAGCGTCAAGAAAAAGAAGATAATTCCCGTTCGCTTTTTTCGCACCATAATTTCTTTGCGCTGATCTCTCAGGACCATAATTAAAAACGTTCTGTGTATACTTTCTAGCAATCATTTTTGTCCGGTCAGTAGAATTATTATCCACAACTATACATTCAATTTCTTTATACGATTGTTTTTGAAGACTCTTGAGAAGATTTTCTAAATGATCTTCTTCATTCTTTGTAGTAATAATAACCGAAACATTCATCATTTTACTCTTTGCTTACCAATATTTTTTATAAACTTAGCAGGGTTACCTCCGACCAGCGAATTTGCCGGAACGTCTTTTGTGACAACGCTTCCAGCTGCAATGACTGCATTGTCACCGATCGTTACCCCTCCAATAATAATTGCCCTCGAATAAATCCTGACATTCCTTCCTATGATGATCGGCTTTGCCCTCACTACTGAGAAGTCAGTAAGATCATGAGCTGCTGTCGCAAGAATGCATTGCCATCCAAATGAAGAATTTTCTCCAATCACAATAGGCGCGTAGTCCATAATCAAACAATCTCCAAAATGGACATTGACGGCCGTCACATTTCCATAAAAGCACAAAAAACCTGGAAAAAATTCAATCTGAGAACAGCTTTTCATCCATTTTTTAATAATAAATTTTACTGGAGGTAAAAAAAGAGGAAAACGCAGCATCATTAATAAAAGGATTAACTTATTTTTTTTTGGAAGATTGCCTTTAAAAATATATTCTTTCTGAAGTGCTTTCATGATTTGCTTACCTTGACAATATGTTTGTACTGTTATTATAATCGAATTAGATTTCTTG
>JBDKFM010000059.1:0-7224 GCA_039798685.1 Candidatus Parcubacteria bacterium
GATCAACTGACGCGGTGAAAAAAACGCCCGGTGAACGGACGATCTGATTTACAACTGCTCTCTCAATACCATTGACGATAAATGTACCCCTGATAGTCATCTGAGGAACATCGCCCAAAAAGACTTCTGTGTTATATGTCTTTTCTGTTTTCTTATTTGTGAGTGAAACTTTTACATTGAGGGGAGCGTCGTAGGTGAGGCCTTTTGCAAGTGCAACAGAAGGTTCGAGGGTCGGCTTACCGATACGGTATTCATGAAGAGCAAGACTCCAATTCTTTCCGGTAAAATCATCAATCGGGGAAATTTCCTGAAGAATTTCACCAATTGCTGTTTCCTGAAACCATTTGTATGACTGTTTTTGTACGGCAAGAAGATCGAGTTGTGGGAGTGTCGTATATGACCCGCCCCAGTTGTGGCGTAGAATGTTTGACTTGTTATCTTTTGAATCAGATTTCGGCATTTGTGAAGCTAAATTTTCGAGCTGGCAGTCTCTGATGTAAAGCAAAAAAAGACACAAGGCTCAGCCCTTGTATCTGCTTTTGAAAACTAGAGTACGTCATTTATATCACTATTCCCAGCGCCTGTCAATACCTGCTTTCCTTCAGACAACAATACCCCTTGCTCATAAGACCCGACCGGAATGACTGCAACGATGAGAGACGAAGGGATGTCTGAAAAAAGCTCAATCTCAATCTCCTGCGTATGAACATCAATGCGAGGTGGAACAATCTGATCGATAATAAAATTTCGGAACTCATTTCTCCCTCCATATACAATCTGAACCCCACCCCGCCTTCTCATCTCATGAAGTGTCTCATCAAAAGCCTCCACTCCTCCTAGTAGCTCAGATGCCACAATTACCCCTTCCTTTTCCTCCTCGCTACGTGCTTTATCAACAGCTCCCAAAAACGACTCAGGTAAATTCTGCCCGTGAAATGCATTAAAAATTGTTGTCCGCACACACAAATGGTCGTATGTAAATGGAGTGAGAAACAAACGCTCTCTCAACACCTCTGATCTCGCCCATGAGTCAGCATATGATCTCCTATTTTCACTTATCATCTCAAGGAGTGACATATTCTGTTCATCGGTGTGATTAAACACCTCTGAAAGAACTTCTGGCACTGTATTCATATATATATGATGAGGCGATGGCATTTGAGAGTGCCACAAATGAGGATATGCACGGAAAGAAAAACCATCCCCCTCGATACCAGTCAACAGATGCGACAGGGAAACGGAGGTGCAGCCAACTAAATCATCTACATATGCAGGGTTATCAATAAGTACTTGGTCAAATGCCTCGGGAGAGATGATATTTGGAATTCTTGTAAGATCAAATGCCTCAACTGCTCTGTGATGTCTCTCTGTCGAAACCATAACGGCGAATTATAGGACATATACCCCTGCTCGTCAAACACACTGTACGTATCAAGATTTAGCCATGCTATAATAAATAGTATGTTGACGGCACGGGAAATAATTGAAAAATATATCGCTTTTTTTGAGAAACACGGACATAAACGCATCGCAAATGCTCCCCTCGTCCCGATTAATGATCCTTCAACACTCTTCACATCAAGCGGTATGCAGCCACTTGTTCCCTATCTTCTCGGCGAAAAACACCCGCAGGGAAAACGCCTCGTCAACGTACAGAATAGTTTTCGGGCACAGGATGTCGACGAGATCGGCGACAATAGACACACGACATTTTTCAGAATGCTCGGAAACTGGAGTCTTGGAGATTACTTCAAAAAAGACCAGCTCCCATGGATCTTTGCTTTCTTAACGGATAAGGAAAACGGACTCGGTCTATACCCTCACAAGCTCTACGTCACGGCATTCTCTGGAGACAAAAAAAATAATATCCCCCAGGATACTGAATCAGGGGAGATCTGGAAAGAAATTTTCGCACAACATGGTATCACTGCAAAAGAAGTAGTGCTCGAAAATGAAGAACTGGCGGGAGAAAAAGGGATGCAGGGAGGAAGAATCTTCTATTACGATGCAAACAAAAACTGGTGGAGTAGGTCAGGTATCCCTGAAAAAATGCCCGCTGGAGAACCAGGAGGTCCTGACTCTGAGATTTTCTATGAATTCACCGAGGTCGAGCATAACCCCGCATTCGGCAAATATTGCCACCCAAACTGTGACTGTGGACGATTTTTTGAGATCAGTAATAGTGTGTTTATGGAATACATAAAAAAAGAGGACGGAAGTTTCGCAAATTTACCTGCAAAAAATGTCGATCATGGGGGAGGACTCGAACGGTATCTCTGCGCACATGAAAATCAATCAGATGTATTTCAGACCTCACTTCTTACACCGATCATTGACGCACTTGAGCATGCAACAGGTACAAGCTATACAGTACACGCAAAAGAATTACGCATCATTACCAATCACTTTGCGTCTGCTGCCTATATCATCGCTTCAGGCGTAGTCCCCTCAAATACAGAACAGGGATATATACTCAGAAGGCTCCTCAGACGAGGATTCGATAGCTTCTACGAACTTCGTGGTACTGACATCTCCCCGGTGATCGAGGCTGTCATCGAGTCATATAATGACACTGATCCTGAGCTCTCCATGCAGTATGAGCATATAAAAGCAGTAGTTCTTAATGAGGAATCATCATATAAAAAGGCCCGTACGGCTGCACAAAAATCAATTGATAAAGAACTTGAGAAACAAGGGATTAAACGAGGCGATGATCTCATGGGCACAACCGAAATATCAGCTGAACTTGCGTTTAAATCAACCGCTTCTTACGGTCTTGGTCCGACACAGCTGAGAAGTCTCGGCTACTCATTTGATGAGCAGGCATTTGCAGAAGAAGTAAAAAAACATCAACTGCTCTCGCGGGCAGGTGCCGAGAAAAAATTTAAGGGAGGCCTCGCAGATCATAGCGAAAAAACGGTAATGGGACATACTGCAACACATCTCATGCATCAGGCACTCCGTGATGTCTTTGGCACGCAACTCCACCAAACTGGATCAAATATTACGAGCGAGAGAGTCAGATTCGATTTTAATTACGACAAACGGCTCACCGATGAAGAAATAGCAAAAGTCGAACGGATCGTCAATGAAAAAATACAGGAAAATCTCCCGGTACATTTTGAGCTCATTGAAACCAAGAAAGCACATGAGATGGGAGCAATTGGACTTTTTATGGACACCTACGGTGATAAATCAAAAATTTACTTTATCGGCCCTTCGGGGGACTCAGGATTACAAAAAGATGATGCGTACTCAATAGAATTTTGCGGAGGACCACACGTGGAATTTACAGGAACACTAAAATCCTTTAAGATTATTAAACAGGAGAATCTGGGTAAAAACCAGAAACGTCTGTATGCCGTAATTGGCTAAGCGCTTAGAGGTTAGAGCGGAGAGAAGAAATATTTTATATTTCACAATGCACTCTGCCCTATACTCTCTGCTACATTATGAAACTGCCCATTCCATCCCTACCAGGTAGGAAAGAAAAACCAGAATACCTCCTCGCACTCCTTCTCCGCCAGGAAAAGGCATGTGCCGTCATCATCTCACAGGAAAAATCAGGAAGCACCATCGTCGGTAAGCACGAGGAATATTTCCAAACCAATCTTGAGGACGCATCCGAGGAAGAATGGCTGAAGATACTCGATAGCACGATCAGCAAGGCAGAGATAACGCTCCCTGAGGGAGTCCAGACACAAAAAACGATCTTTGGTGTCCCTGCAAGCTGGGTTGAAGAGAAGCATATTAAAAAAGAGTACCTGATCAAGCTTAAAAAAATGTCCTCTGAGCTCCAGCTGACTCCGATTGGATTTTTAGAGATACCGGAGGCGATCGCACACCTACTTCAGGAAGAAGAGGGCGCACCGACATCAGCTCTTCTTGTCGAGATCGGAAAAGAGTATCTTTCGATATCTCTTCTCAGGGGAGGAAGAGTCATTGAAACCAAATTCGGAGCACTAGTCGACTCACCTGCAAAAAGCGCTGATGCGCTCCTTCGCACATTTGAGAATATAGAAGTTTTCCCTTCCCGTGTCATTCTCTTTAATGGAGGGTACGACGAAAAGCTCGCACAGGCATTTATCAGTCATCAATGGAGCAGGAGCCTGCCGTTTCTCCATGTTCCTCAGATCTCACTCCTTCCTGAGGGTTTTGATGCAAAAGCAATTGTGTTCGGCGCTGCGACACAGATGGGTTTTGACATCACAAAAGCACTCACTATCTCGCACTCTGAGATAAAAACATTTCCTACCACTCCACTCACTGAAACATCAGAAGAGCTCGACTCTCCCGAGCCTACCAACGTGACACTCCCGAATACAGAAACTCTTCCTGATACCTCAACGCTCGCGCACACAGATCTGAGCGCCTTCGGTTTTGTAAAAGAGAAAGATATAGCTGCAATTCATGAAGCACCTCAAGAAGCAGCAAAAGAAACGACTGAAGCGATAACGACTTCGCTGGAATCAGAGATGCGAGAGAACCCGAGTGAAGAGCATGTACAAAAGGGATTTACTGTTCACTCTCCATACACCGAAAAATCAAACCTCAGAATACCAGATGATCCGCAACCGTTCCCGATTCAGTCAGAGCAGGAAGAAAATACGACGATCAGTACAGCACCTCTCATGGAGAAGCTCATGCGCATGCCACAAACTCTCCTCAGCCTTATTGCAGTTCCGAGCCTGCCACGTGGTAGAAAACCAATGCTCATTCTTCCACTTCTGCTTCTCATCTGTATCGGACTGATCGGAGCATATGTGATGTTCGCAAAAGCAACAATTACAGTGAGCATTTCTCCCAAAGCAGTTGATCAGAACGAGAATGTGACATTTGCAACAGGTGGTAATGATTTTGCAAAAAATACAATAGAAGCAAAAACAACTTCAATCTCATTAAATGGTAGTACCAGCGTACCGGCTACAGGTAAAAAAGAAACAGGCACAAAAGCAAAAGGAACCGTCACGCTTTTTAATAGTGCAGATCTCAAAAAGCAGGTACAGGAAGGAACAACAATCACAACCTCAAATAACCTCGAGTTTACACTCGATAAAGATGTCACTATCGCATCGGCAACGGGAGATATCTTTACCGGAATTAAATCCGGAACCGCACAAGTTGCGGTAACGGCAAAACAGATTGGCACTGAGTACAACATCCCGTCAAACATCAAATTCTCTGTTGGTGATAACTCATCTTTGGCAGGTAAAAATGAAGGAGCATTCTCAGGCGGATCAAAGAAGAATATCACAGTCGTCTCACAGGCAGATATGGACAAAGCAACAGACGCACTACCCAAAAGCCTCGAGTCAAAAGCCCGCACGCAACTTGAGACAAAACTCACAGATGACGAAACGTTGCTGACTATTCTGCCTAATTTTAAACCCTCCAAAAAGGATTTCAGTGAAGCAGTAGGGGACGAGGCAAAAACACTGACCCTCTCGTCTTCAGTCACATTTGAAGGTATCAGCTATAACAATGAAGATCTTCTCTCTTTTACAAAAGCACTCATCAAAGAAAAGTTTGACCCCAAACTGACAGTTGCGAATCGAGATATCGAGAACACACTAAAAAGTATCAAGCAAAAAGATGAAACAAGTGTCACAGCCATTCTCGCAATGCGGGCAAGGCTGCTCCCGAAGATCGATCAGCAAGCACTGAAGAAAAAGCTTGCAGGAAAATCATTTGAAACAGCACGAGACACTCTTACAGAGTACCCGCAAGTAGAAAACGTTGAGATCACGCTTTTCCCTCCCCTTCCTCTCCTGCCACAGATCCTTCCACGGCAGTCGCAAAATATTACGATCGAGATAAAAACAGATGAATAAGTACTACTACAAAAAAGGGGGAACAAAGAATACTCGTGCATACATCCGGATCGCAGGACTGTTCATCAGCCTGATCGGCATCGGGATGCTGGTCTATTTTGCTCTTCCGATAGGAACATCGTACTTCATGCTCCAAAATGTATACGCATCACAAAATCTGACAACACCAATTCCGACTATAAAAGTACTCACAAAACAACGCATACAATCTCTTTTAGCAACTGCCGTCTCAGGCGAAACGACAGACTACACTGATGCGAAGTTGTGGTTTCCTTCGTTTGAGATAAATCCTGCGACACCGAGAATAAAAGGATACACGCTGAGTATCCCAAAAATCGACATCACCGATGCATATGTGACCACCGAAGACTATAATGTCGGAAAACATCTCGTCAACTACGGAGGGACAGCCGTTCCACCTGACAAAGGAAATGCTGTTATTTTCGGACACTCAACGCTACCTCAGTTGTTTAATCCAAAAGATTATAAAACAATTTTTGCAAAACTCCACACGATTGAAAAAGGAGACTCACTCATAGTATCCGTTGACGGCACTCGATACACCTACAAAGTCTACGCAATCGATATTGTCCCGCCTGATGATTTTGCACCACTGATGCAACACTATGATGACAGCTACCTTACAGTGATTACATGCACGCCGCCGGGAACAATCTGGGAACGACTCGTCGTCTCTGCAAAATTAGTGAAGGAAACATAACGATGCAACAATCATCACAACTCATGTATTATCTAAAAAAAATCTGGCCAACACTTTACAAGATCCTCAACGGTTTTCTCTACTTTTGTGTGAATCTCATTAAATCAATTGTATCGCGATCACTTCAGCAAATCCGCGGAATGTAAGCATGATGGATAAAAAAAACTCTCATAACGCCGCCCTTGACGCTATCAGAAAACGTCTCATGGGCAAGAAACTTTCCTACAAAGAAATCTATTCGATTATGGATGCCATTGCCACAAAAAAACTTGGCGATGTCCTCACGACATACTTTGCAGCGTCTGGGTACTCAAAAGGATTCTCAGATGAAGAACTCTACTTTCTGACGAAAGCAATGATGGAGACTGGTGAAACACTCCACTTCAAAGGCATTGTTGCTGACAAACACTCAATTGGCGGCGTACCGGGAACACGGACGACACTTCTCGTCGTCCCGATTATCGCGGCAGCCGGATTTACAATCCCGAAAAGTTCGAGTAGGGCAATTACGACACCGGGAGGCACTGCGGATGTGATGGAAGTACTCGCCGATGTTGAGTTTAATAAAGAACAAATTTATGACATAGTAAAAAAAACAAATGGATGCATAGTCTGGGGAGGGAGCTTTAACATTGCCCCCGCAGACGATATTATCATCAAGGTCGAAGAGCC
>JBDKFM010000060.1:0-6968 GCA_039798685.1 Candidatus Parcubacteria bacterium
ATCAACGAGATATTTGATATTGGTTTGCCCCGACATAAACCAGTAGAGCTCTGCGAGTACGCCCTTCCAGTACACTTTTTTCGTCGTCAGAAGAGGAAATCCCTGCGAGAGATCGTAGCGGGTTTGCCTGCCGAAAACACTATATGAGACGGATCCAGTCCCGCGGTCAGTATTCTTGACGCCGTTTTTGAGAACATCTTTGAGGAGATCGAGATACTGATATTCGGGATGTTTTTGGGTCGACATTGCAAGCAATAAGGTAGCAAAGATTGGGAAATCAGACAAGAGGGGAAAATAGAGAGGGAGCTAATAATTTCATGCATCCTCTCTTTGTTGATCATCAAAGTCGATTCCCTGCTCTACTCTCCGAAGCCATGCAACCTTTTGCGCCTCTCCCCTAGGAATTCCATAACTCCCTGCAGTCTCTTCCAGCTTCTCTACTGGCACCTGCAATACGCGCGGAAGTTCACCATTTGGAGTCTCTAAAAACTGATGCCACGTCGGATCAACAATTTGCGTCTTCCCATGTGCTATTCGCCATATGCTATGCCAATTTAGACTTGCTTCTCTCGTTTCGTTGCTGAGACGCGTCCGCCTTGCCATTGACCTCGGTACATCGATCCTCCACCGCGGACTTCCTCAAACTGCACATGGCAAAACCGTGCTCCCATCTCAAGAGTCACTTCACACGGACCTTCATTTGTCATCGCAAAACTCACTTGCCCTTTATACCCCGGCGCGACGTTTCCGGTGCGCAACACTAAACCACTTCGAAATGTCGTCGTTCTCGGTTTAAAATTTGCGGTCAAATTCTGGGGCATATTGAAAGACTCTATCGTCTGGACGAGATAAAAATCCCCCGGCTTAAAAACAATTTTATTTTTTTTCTTCGGATCGTATGAAACCACCAACTCACTCTCAGGCGTCTGCCGCTCCGTAACACCCAAAAATCCCTTGCCCTTAATCTTATAGACAGCACCAAGTCGTAGATCAAATCCTGCACCTTCGGGGTTGGTGAGCTCACGCTCCGCGAGATTTTCAACAAGTTTTTTTTCTTTAACGAGTTTTAGAAGAAGTTGTGGTCCAAGAATCATGAGCAAAAGTATAAAGGAGAAAATCAAAAATGGCAATCCGCCACGTGACGATGCAAGTGACAGTATATAAAGAAACTATTCACTCAACTACTGTGTCGCGTTGCACGCGGCAGCATAATTTGAGGCACACTTCAAACACGCACGGCCTACAGATGTGTCATAGACATAATACACAGTTGACGATGCGCCACCGACTCCGCCGCTGCACTTGGTCGCTTCAGCTGATGATTGAATATACGTATAGACATACGAGGTCGCTGCACCGCCACCCGCATAACAAAAACCGTTGACGATATTTCCGACACATGCCCTATTTCCTGAAACAGCTGCGACAAGCGTTTTTAGAAGACCCCTATTTACAAGAGACTGCATCCAGTTCGCATCAGCTGTCGGAAACCCTCCGCTGTCTATCGCATACGCTTCAACTGCCTTTCCAAGCTGTGTCACTCTGGACTTACGCGACGCGTCGTTTCCTCTGGCAAACTGCTCACCCGGATTTACCGCGGCAACAATCGCACCTGCGAGCACACCTATCACGGCAACAACTACAAGAAGCTCTATGAGCGTAAATCCCGACCTATACTTAGTGGAAAAAAGGCTGTTTTTCACAACGCAACTATACAGTAGCATACTTTTTTCATGCTGGGCAATAGTTGAATAACTAATTGCAATTCTTCTTGACATACACACGCGCAGAAGAAATAATATGATCATGGCAAATAAAAAAATATCTGAGAACAGCAACAAACTCCTCATCAGCATCATAGTCATACTGCTAATAAGCATCATTCTCCTCAGCTACAAACTTTATACAGTCACTCTGATGCAATCATTCACAGATGACACCATAAATAGTGTCATCTCAGCGACGATACCCCTTCCCGAAGAAACCATCACAAAAACTCCCGCAGGACTTCTATTTACAAATCCGGAACTCGGATACACCGTCAATATCCCAGATGGGTGGACACAAAGAGAGTACAAGTCACTCGCTGGTTCAGCAGTGCAACCATATAGAGATGTAATTTTTCTAAGTCCTGACTACCTTGAAGACAACTCAGACAATGCAGATCTGAATATAGAAGAAGGTGCTTCCATTTTTATCCGCGGAACTGACACTGTGTACAAAACGATCGAGGAGCGATTCGCCAATAATGTCGTCGCCAAAAGAGTCGCAACAAATGTCACCAGACTCAACATCCATGGTATTCCTGCAATTCAATACGAGTATGAACTCACTGGAGAAAACGTCACCAATCTTACAATGATAAAAGATGGAATCTGGTATCTTATAAAATTCCAATATGCAGACAGTGAGGCTGAGGTGAAATACGAAAACGTCTTTAAGAGCGTTATCAACTCATTTAAACCGAAATAGATGTAAGAATATTTTTTGTAACGTCTTCAGTGCTACCTTCTGCAGGAATTGTTCGGAACTCATCCGGAAATTGCTCCAATAACCACTCATATCCTTGTACGATTTTCTCAAGCTTCTCACGTCTCTCATAAAGTGTCTCAAGCTGCTTCCCGCTATCCTCAAGACGCTGCATCGCAGTATCCACAGATACCTGCAGGTAGACTGTGCAATCCGGCACAATAAACTGATGATACATTGAGAGGATGCTTTGTGCTATCAATACCTGATTTCCGACACTCTCTTTTACTTCCTCTGCCCGATCCACCATCCCGTATGCAACAGCAGACCAAAAACACCTATGAGAAACGACGTAATCACCTCGTTTAAGAGCTGGGATGATGATTTCTTCATGCGTCGTCGCACGATTTGCAGAAAAAAGATACTGTATCGCGACAGGTGAAATTTTCTCTTTTCCTGAGAGGACTTCCCGGATAAACATACCGATACGGTCATGTGTATTTGGCTCTGAAGTTTCAAGAACGATTTTTCCGCTTTTTTCCAGGGCTTCTTTTACGAGTTTTACCTGCGTGCTCTTCCCACTCCCATCTATGCCTTCTATCACGATGTATTTGCCTTTATAGGGATTGCGTTTGAGATCAATGTCGAATTCTAAATGATATTTCATGAAAATTACTTCTTGTCCTCATGTATCCGACTCTCCTCAGGACCTGTCTGAATCCGATACTTTGCACTTTTCTTCTTACTGTACGGTGTCTCAGCTGCACTTGAAAGTTCCTCAAACGTCATCGCACAAATCCGCATACCGACAGTGAGCGCAACAGCCATACGTCCCAAATTCCCTAGTTCGAGCACACATTTCCCGTCCCATCCAGGATCAAAAATCGATGCTGTTGAGTGCACCACAATTCCGAGACGTCCGAGTGACGATCTTCCCTCAAGTCTCCCCATCAAATCAGTCGGCAAACTAACTTTCTCGAGAGTCACGGCGAGAACAAAATCACCAGGCTGCATAATAAATTGCTCCCCTGACTTTACGACAATCTCTGAAGTAATCTCATTACTGTAGTCTTTTTTTGATGGATCAATATATGGCTTCTTACTATGCTCAAAAACACGAAACGTTGTTCCGAGCCGGAGATCGATTGAGCAGCTACCAAGTTGCGCCGCGAAATCAGGCTTTGGAGAAATCTTAATTCTTCCTGTCTGCAAAGCCTTTTTTATGTCCCTGTCTGAAAGTACCATCCGAAAAAGTATAGCATGTATATTTACCATTTACCAAACTTGACAATATAAAGCTTATTTCACTATGCTGAATAAGACTATGCCCAAACGGACACTCGCCTTAATTGTTGGACTTATCATACTTACAATAGTGCTGCTTTTTGCCGCAACAAAAACCACTCAGGAACAAAAAACACAGATTGCACCAACTCCCACCATCGCTACTGCATCACCAACGCCGACACCTCCAGCCTATACCACGCTTGAGTTGTCACCAAATCCTGCGAGTATAGGTCCGACAGGCTCAGGAAAAGTCGATGTACTCATCAACACCAATCAAAATACCGTCTCTGGGGTACAAATTGAACTTTCATACGATCCGAAGGCACTCCGAAATATCATCGTGACACCTGGCACATTTTTTCAAAAGCCCTTGATGTTTCCGGAATGGAATAAGATAGATCAAGAAACAGGACGCGTCTCACATGCACAAGTACTTCTTCCTTCCCAAGAACCCATCAAAGGCAAGGGAATTTTTGCAACAATTACATTCTCACGGGTGGTCGGAAGCGGACTTAGCCAGACAGAGCTAAAGTTTATGCCAAAAACTACTGTCACACAGTTCGGCATCAGCCCGTCAGTTCTCAAATCATCAACAGGAGCGATCATTAATCTTGGAGCAGCACAATCAGTACAAGCACCTCAGACAACAACTGCTCCCATGCAGCAATAAACCAAACTATGACGCTCTCAAACCGGGCAAAAATTCTCAGCCTCCTCGGGATTCTCGCACTCATCGGCGCTCTTCCTTTGATACTCTATATGCAAAGTCAGCAACAAGAAACGCGAAGTAAAGCTGCGCAATCTACTTCACTTTTTTTTACCCCTGCGACGACCAGCACTTCTCCACTTGCAGTTGTCCGCAATCAAACCTACACCCTGGATCTGATGATGAATCCGGGCACCAATGCAGTTTCAACAGCAAAAATCGACATACAATTTGACGGACGGTTTGTTGAGACATTTGGTGCAAACCCTGTCGTCATTAACTCAACCGCATTTTCACAAATACTAGAAGGCCCGGTCATCTCAAATAGCAGTATCAAATTCACCGTAGCAACTGGATCTGATCCCAGCAAAGCCATCAAAACAACAACCAAGGTCGCAACGATTACATTTAATGCGCGGGCATCTACAATTTCTCCGACCGAGATAGCATTTGGCGCAATAGAACTACTCTCCGTCGCAGCAGGTGATCAGGCAAATGAAAATGTCTATGCCGGAGGACAGTCAGCATTTGTTGCTGTTGATAACTTCCACATCAACGGACGTGTGATTCAGGATTATAACGGCAACGGCAAATGGGATACACCGGAGGAGCCTCAGGTACCCGCAAATTTTGGCTACAACATTACGATCACGAAAAATGGTGTCTCATATCCTGTGACCCATAATGACAATGGCAATGGACAGTTCTCGTCACAATCAGATCTTGCGAGAGGTACATATCTCGTGACTTATACAAATCCTCCATCGGGAGTAGGTATTTTCCCATCCCCTCCCGTCTATACGGTAACTCTCGGTGATACGACGTGTGGCGTTCAACCGACCGGAGGTGATGGCGGCTGTAACGCAGGGAGCGTCAACTCACTCAATTTCGCACTCGCTATCCAACCGACCCCGACAGTAACCCCCACACCACTACCCCCGACGGTGACACCGACTCCTATCCCGGCAACACCAACGCTCACACCGACTCCAACACCGGTCATGATCCGTTTTGGCTTCACTGTCTTTCTTCATGGTATAGGACAAAGTGGTGACAACACTAACGAAAACGCATTTACACTCAGCAACAAAAATCCTCTCACAACGACAAAACCAATTGTTGTCGAACTTTTCGAGAGCGACCCTATTACTTCTGCCTCAATCAAAGTTCTCGAAAAAACAGGAAATATTACTTACCAGCCAACAACTGGAAATTACACAGGTGTCATCGATATAGGTACAACACTCCAAGCCAAACCATATACGGTGAAAATTAAAGCTGATAAATACTTTAAGAAATTTGGGGGCAATCCGACAGTGAATCCAAGCAGTCTCACAACCATTCAACTCCCACCAACTACACTCTCTGCAGGTGATGCATTTGAAGATAACAATGCAAATATTAATGATTACAATCTCATCTACAGCTGCTACAGTGTCGATAGTCCTCCACGCAGTTGTACCGCAGCACAGAAATATCAGGCAGATCTCAATGATGACGGCAATGTCAATCAATATGACTACAATCTGTTCTTAAGAGAAATCGGAAACTGGAAAGGCGAATAATCACCTCTTTACCACTACAATAACACTCTATGCTATGCTTAAATACGCAATGAGAAATGGTAGCAGTCTTTATTGTACATTCATTGACCAACTGGACCGCATACTCATGACATGCCTGATCCTCACTCTTCTTATCCCTCTTTTCGCTTCTCAAAAAATCTATGCAGTTGAACCCATGCAGACAAACTCTCCTGATGAAACAGTTGTCAGTGATGAAACAGGGCTTTCTGACACGCTCCCCCTTCAATTCACCACAATGACAATCCCACTTTTACTTAACGGGCTTATTGGCAGTCCAAAAGACCTAGGGATTACAGTGGAAGCACTAGACAGCTCAAATCCCACGTCACTTTCAATCCTTGGTTTTGGCACCCTGAAACCAGGATCCGGACCCGGAAATTATTTAGCGAGCATTGAATTTGACCAACACCTGGAACCAGGGATATACAAAATCAGTGTCAGCGTCCCGAAATTTGCCACGATGCAACTCCCTGCTTCGCTCATTATCGCTCCAGACGGATCAACGAGCATGTCCTCTCAACAACTACCCACGAAACTTTTTTCAGGAGACGCAGATGAGGATGGAGATCTCACGATTTTTGATTATAATCTTCTTATAGGATGCATGCGCACAATAAGCAAAGACGTCGAAAAACCTTTCTGCAGCGTAGAGATACAGAAACAAACGGATTTTAATGAAGACGGTGAGATAGATCAATTTGATTACAATCTTTTTCTCAGAAATGTCAGAGAAAGTGCTGCCCTACAATAAGTCTCTCACTTTTTACCTCTTCTCCACGTCACATTTTTTAAAATCCCTGAAAAAATATCTTCTTCCATAGTAATTCTCAGCATCGCAAGCTCTTTCTCGCTTGGATTCTGATCCTGAAAACGGATATGTGGAACCTCAGTCACGAGTGCGAGAGGGGTCTGTTCATTAC
>JBDKFM010000061.1:0-6346 GCA_039798685.1 Candidatus Parcubacteria bacterium
TGACGAGTGTGCTCATATTTTTCTCCTGGATTTCCGAGTCCGACTATCAATTTCATCGTATATTAGTTGGGAGCTTTATCTTACGTCTCTCATGCTATTTTGTAAAGTCCCCTCAAAAAAAACAATGATCAATATCACACAGCACATAAATCGAAAGACAGTGAGAGTCTTGGGTCAGCCTATTCCAAAAAGTGCTTTACCTAAACGCTCTCCATCGATAAAATATGCACATGATCGAACATGCACGATTTCTTCATAGAGACTCTGCGGAACAAATTAATCAGTTTTCTCAAAAAAAACTTTCAATAAAACACCGATTGCACCGTCTTAAAGACCTATTACCTCTGAAAAGTAAAAGTCATACACATCATAAGAAAGCACATCAGGAGTTATTCGTGCAGCTACCTCTTGCGCTTACTTATTCACAGTTCTCTACAGAGCCTATTCGACTCCCACGATCACCTCTTGGCTCAATTATCATCTTTCAAAAGGAGCAGCAAGGCACAATGGATGGTGCAAAGACCCTCATGAAATTTGGCGATATTCTTGCCGGACCGCCTCCTGAAAGCTTTCATCCTCCTGGACTTCCGGAAAAAAGATCAACATGCACAGCCGCACAACTCCCGCTCCCATACCTTCACCACTCCCTGCTCCCCAAGCGCATCTAAAAAAGTAAATGCCCGACCTCATTCCTTACCTTGTGCAGCGTACATTTCTTTCAACTCCTTTACGCTTGTCGCATCTTCGGGGCGCTTATCTTTATCCCGAAACTTAATCAATCGTGGAAAACGAAGAGCATAACCAGGTTCGACCACCTTTCCATCCTCCATCTTCATCCCTGCAGTATGATTCGGACTTCTTGTGATCTCATCAGCCAAAATTTCAATCACAATTTCCGGCTTCACCCACACCGATGGCTCTATTTTCGCACTTACCCTTGCGGGCTTATGATCACTCGTTAAGCCTTTTGTCTTTCCTTTGATACTCTGCCATTCTTCATCAGTTAGACCTGTTCCGATTTTTGAAACGGTAACAAACTCATCTTTCTCTTTGTCATACACACCAACAAGCAGCGCTCCTGCGCCAAACGCAGTTCGTTTCCCTTTGCCAAAAATGTAACCTAAAATGACACAATCAATCGTATCGTGAAGCTCACCTGCCGAGTGGCGCTTGAGTTTCACCCAGTTAAAATTCCTTCCTCCGGCTTCATAGGGTGAATCGACTCGCTTAACGACAACGCCTTCAAGTCCTTTTGAGATTGAGTCATCAAGCATCAACTGCAACTCTTCAGGGGTATGAAGAATCTTTCCGGGAGCAGGGATTAGAATCTCATCACCCTTCACTTCCTTTTTAAGATACGAGGTTCGCTCAGAGAGCGGCAGGTCTATAAGTGATTTTCCGTTCACGTACAGCAAATCGAACACAAACGCCCGCAAAGGAAGCGACTTTGCCACTTCTTCGATATTATGTTTTCTCCGTCTCTTCGTCGTCTCCTGAAATGGCAGAAACTCCTCTGAATCAGGTTGATATGCGAGCGCTTCAGTATCCAAAATTGCTGTGTCGGCTTGCACCTGGCGGAGCGTTCCCTCGATAATCTCAGGAAACATATGTGTCATATCTTCCAAATTCCTTGAAAACATCGACACCTTTTGACCATCCTTATGAATCTGCACGCGGAACCCATCATATTTCGGCGTCGCATGGACTCCGACCTCTTTTTTATCAGCGTCATATGACATTTTCTCAAAAACTTTGATTGGGTTTGGGAGACGCTCACACAGCTCTGACCTGATCGGACGACCGACAGTGATCCCTAATTTCTGCACCGAAGCTAATCCCCCTTGCATAAGTGTTTTCCCGATGAGCCCAAGGTCTGAGGTTTCGTTGTATGCTTTCTCAAGAAGTTTTCGCTTCGTTCTGTCATCTAACACGGCGAGCGCAAGCCCGTCGAGCACAGTCGGGTCGCCAATACCAAGACGTGTTTTCCCAAGGGGTATCCGCACAAGATGTTTTGCAGAAATCGAGTCAACCTTTCGAAGAAGATCAGCAAGTAACTGCACCCGCTTCTCAACCGTCCCATCACCTGAGGTATGCGCAATTTCATTCAAGACCTGAAACACGTCCTCAACCGTCAAGTTCACACCCCGCGCTTCAGACTTCATACGTAACTCTTTCGCAACAAGCCCCATATCACCTTTCCGGGAATACAATTTCAGTACGTTCTCACGCTCTTCTCCATATGCGATCCCGAGAGATGTTGCCACCGTCTTATCTGCCATGCCGATCTCAACCGGTGCATAAAATGGCGCAATTCTCCCCTGCAAAAGATAAATAATCTTGTCGATTTCGTCCTTGTGGGTATGCTTAAAAAGATCGGAGAGGATATCGATCAAGGCAAGACGAGACGATGTTTCTTCAAGTTTTTCAAAATAATCAGCCAGTATTTTAAACTCCATATTTTATGTCATCACATATCGTGCAGCCTTTGTTTTTCCTGTCTTGCGGATGATACCATGGGTAATCAACTCTTTCAATTCATTAAGCACTGTGTCTTCTGAGACAAACGGAAAAAGCTGCTTAAATCCATTATTCTGAAGATACCCTACTTTTTGGATATACTCTATAATCCGAAGCTGCCTCTCAGAGAGCATAAGCGGTGTCCCGCCAAGCTTCTCTTTCAATTTCCCGTCAACTGAGATACGCTCCACTTTCTCTTTTATTTTTGACAACTCAATTGCTAGTCCTTCCGTATAGTATCCCAACCACTTCGTTAAATCGCCATCATTTTTTTCAACGCTTTGGAGCGCCTCATAATACTCTCCGGCGTTTAAGTCAAAATACTCTTCCAGTGAAAAAAACTTACGGATATCGTATCCTTCCTGAAACAAAATAAATGTTGCGAGACACCTTGCAACCCGTCCGTTACCGTCGAGAAAAGGATGAATTCTCACAAATTCATAGTGAGCAACTCCTGATTTCAATACTGGATGAATATCTTTATCTGTCGTGCTATTTAGAAACGCAATTAAATCAGTCATCAGATACGGAACAGAGATCGCAACAGGCGGACGAAACGACACCTGACCTGTCTGACTGTTTTTAATAACAACCTGAGTTTTTCGGTAACTTCCGGTTCTTTCTGGCTGCAAAATTCTCTCAACTGTGATCGCATGAAGTTGCTTTATCAGATCCTCATCTACCATCTTCCGAATTGCTGCGCCATCTGTTATACCGATTCGCTCCATCGCCTTCCGGTAGTTTATGACCTCCTGCACATCACGCTCTCTCGCCACGACCTGCTCCCCCAACATCACTTTCTCTGCCTGTGTCAAATTCAACTCGTTTCCTTCTATATGGGTACCGTGGTGTACTGATCTGACAAGCGCATCGTCCTGAAACTTCTTCTCATAGTATGGCAACAACGGTGCTCTATCTATAATTTCTCGGGCAGCCTCGATAATCCCGATATTTCTCAAAATTGCGTTGGAAATTGTGTATTTTGGCTGATACATCACACATAATTATCGCGGATTTCCCGAATCCCCGCAACCCTCCCATTCGACCTGATATAATAGCAATATGGCTGAAAAACAAACCCCGACAGAAATACAAAAGCACATTCATATCGAAGTAGTAAAACAGATGCTGACCCTCGCAACCAGCGGATTCGGACTCGTCGCAGCACTCGCCTGGAACAGCGTGATTCAGGAATTTGTAAATAGCTACGTAAAAAAATGGCTTCCAGACGGGAGCGGTATTACTTCACTCCTCATCTATGCGGTCATCGTCACGGTACTTGCTGTTATCATCACCCTCCAGCTCTCCAGAGTACTCTCACGGCTCGAAGAAAAAAAATAAATTCGTACATGAGGCATGTCACTCAGATCAGACCGTAAGCTCATCGATTGACAAAACAAGGCTTTAGGAGTATAAAAACGACGATGAAACCACTAGATGTTCGGGAGTCTTCGCCGCTAAGAAGATTTAAAAAAACAGCTCAACTTACAGGATTGGTCATCACCGCTGCTGCTGGATTAGGACTCATTGGACACAGCATCACTGCAGAGCAGGATGCCAACTCAGATTTCGCATCAGCTCCAGAACGCGCAGCATCTCTGGTCAAGGAACAAACCCCTCCCTCACCTGAACCCTCAAAACACTATCAGGCAACGCTTCTTGCTCTTGAAACTGCTGCGGTAAATGATATGCAGACTGCTGGTCTGGAACGTCTTGCTGGGGCAGGAATTCTTGTTCTTGAAGGGATGGGGGTAGCGGCCGCACTCGGAACACGTAAAGACCGGGATTCGTCAGGAAAAAACACCCCTGAACTATCAAATGTAGCGACTATTACAGAGCTACCAAGAAGAGCTACGGTCTTCGACTTCCCCACACAAGGCTCATAACGCGTGGTATCTCTGCGACGAGATCTGAAGAATTATACATATACCCAACTTTCTCAAACAGTGACTCCCCTGCTTTTTTATTGATATATGATCCGGCTTTTGCAGCCAAAAACATCTCGTTTTTACATGCCAATGCAGCGACAAGTCCTGCAAGCACATCGCCAGTTCCACCTTTCGTCATCCCTGCATTTCCTCCACTAATCACCACACACTGATCAGGGGAACACACCACATCGTCTTCACCTTTTCGAAGAATAATTACCTTATGCGACTTTGCCATTTGAGCGACATTTTCCTCAGTCGGTGGGAGTGCAAAAAGACGCTCAAATTCTCCATGATGTGGAGTGAGGACCACCTCAGTCATCCCGTTTAGCCACTCCCTCTCCATCATCTGCAACGCTCCTCCGTCGATCACCCACTTCTTCTTTGGATACTTTTTCAGTAAATACTTTGTAAGAGCGTAAGTCTGCAGCCCTTCATCTTCAATCTTATCAATTTCTTGTAAATTTGAAATTTGATATTTGAAATTTGAAATCTCACTCTCCGAACGCACCATTCCCGGTCCAATCAATACACAATCTGCTTCATCTACATACTCTTCAAGATTCTCCCGCGGTACGACAATACCGTCCCTAAACTCTTTTTTCACTTCATGGACTATCCTGTTATTCTCTGGAACCGAGGAATAAAACACCATATCAACAATTCGGGATGCAACACCAAGCGACCACAAACTCGCCGCATGAAAAAGATGTGAGCCGCCAATGAGCAAGAGCTTCCCATTCTGTCCTTTATGGGAATCTCGCGGTGGAACATAAAGCATTTTCAACTCATCACTATTGAATTTATGTAGAGTACTATTTGCCATAAATTATTTGCCATTTTCAGCATGGCTTCCCAATTCTATCATAGCCATCTTTCGAAGCTGAGCATGCGAAAGAAATTCTTTGTGCGTTGTCGTCATGATCGTTTGCTGCTTATCCAAAATAGCAAGCACGTGCTGTATATGTCCGGCATCAAGCTCTGAAAATACATCATCAAGAAGGAGTAGCGGCCGCTCCCCACGTAGTTTCTCAATATACGCTAGCTGCATGAGTTTTAACTGCAGTATCGCAAGCCGCTGCTGACCACGTGAACCAAAAAACCGTATATCTGATTCCTGATCATTCTGCATATGCACCTGAAAATCATCCCTATGAGGTCCGACTAGTGTCGACGCTGCTGCAATTTCTTCCCGGCTGTAGTGCTCAATACGACTTTTTGAGATCTCACTTTTGTCATACCTGATTCGAATTTGAAACAAATCTTTCACCTCAGTATTCACAAACGAGAGAAACATCTCGCGCTCCTGTGCAATCACTTGTCCGTAGCGAATAAGCAAATCACTCCAGTATGAAAGCTGACCGATATGCCTCTTTCCTGTCTCCCGCATCATCTCCAAAAGTGCATTTCGCTGCCTCAATCCCTTCTCATACTGAGAAAGCGCCTGACGATATTCGAGACTGATCTGCTCAAGTACTTGATTGAGAAACTCCCGCCTGAGAGACGGACCATCGATTATGACCTCGAGATCTGACGGCGCAAACAAAACGGCCGGAAGAATCCCTGCAAAATCAACACGGCGCTTCGGTACATCATTCACTAAAAAACGCGTCAGAGGGGTTTTTATGCCCTGCACAAGCCCTGTCGTCAGCATCACCTCAAGCTGTTGCTCTCCCCTTTTCTCGCTTTCCCTATCCGCTCCTTGCCCCTTACCCTCTACTACAATTCCCTTCACTCTCGCCATCTCCTTCTCAAATGCAATCATCGTCTCTTTTTTCTCAGCCCTGAAGCTTTTCCCGTTTGCCAAAAGCGTGATTGCCTCCATCAGATTACTTTTCCCGGCAGTATTCGGACCGATGATGACGGTCGTATGTGGAGAAAAGTCAAATGAAGTCTTAGAA
>JBDKFM010000062.1:0-6308 GCA_039798685.1 Candidatus Parcubacteria bacterium
GGCAAGTGTTGTGTGAATCAACCACAGTGCCGCTACTGTAAAGTCAGAAAACTGTACTAACGAAGTTCCCGAGCAGGAAAATAGTGTATTTTATTTTCACCGTAATTATTTACTCTCGGGATCCACTTTTGTTTTGCAAGGCAGAACAATGGCGGATGAAGGGAGTTTTTTTATGGAAAAACAGAGTGGGACAGTAGTAAAGAATGTAAGACGTACGGTGCTTTTTATCACTCTTAGTGCGATTGCGTGCGTGCTGATTGTGAATATCGGATTGGGAATTTTTTTGTCCCAAGGGAAGAAATCTGATTCAAACGAGAGAAAATCCGCAGTAGTTTTTGAAGAAAAAAAATCCGACTTATTCTTGTATGAAGGCAAAGAGGGAAAAAATGCACTACAGCTGTTGAGGCAGCATGCAAAGAGCATAGTGCAAGGAGGATCAGGCATTGTGACAGGAATAAACGGGAGAATTGCCGATGAGAGCAAGAAAGAGTTTTGGGCGTTTTATGTCAATGGGAAGATGGCAGAGGTTGGACCTGCAGCCTATGTGACACAAGATGGAGATAAGATCATGTGGAAGATAGAAAAGTATTAAATAATTTTCAATGAAATTAAAAAACTTCACAGTAAAAATTCTTAAGACAACGCCAGTGCTCTTGATCATTATGAGCGCTGTTCTTCTTCGCGTATTGCCACATCCTGCAAACGTCGCCCCTATTGGGGCAATGGCGCTTTTTGGCGGTGTGTATCTTGATAAGAAATATGCGATCGTTCTGCCATTTCTTGTCATGGTCATCTCGGATTTTTTTCTGGGATTTTCTCAGTCAACGCCATTTGTGTACCTGTGCTTTGCGCTCACAGGAATTGTAGGAATGTGGCTAAAAAAGAGAAAAACCGTCTTCAATGTTATTGGGGCCTCACTTTTTTCTTCTGTTCTGTTTTTCCTCGTCACTAATTTTGGGTATTGGTTGACGTATAGTTTGTATCCTAAGACGTTCGAAGGTCAGTTACTGGCCTACTATTATGCGCTTCCATTTTTCAGAAACTCAGTTCTCGGAGATTTGCTATATACAGGATTGTTCTTTGGAGGTTATGTAGTGATTAGCCAGTATCTGAGAGTGAAAGTCATTGGAGGCAGGTTGGACTCCTAATATTGTATATATGAAAATTTATACCCGTACCGGTGATAAGGGACAGACTTCGTTATTTGGCGGTAAGCGAGTTTCTAAGTCATCAACGCGTGTTGAGACTTACGGAAACGTTGACGAGCTAAACTCAGCGATCGGTGTCGTTGTTGCCGAAATTTCCAATTTCAAATTTCCAATTTCAAATATCCAAAATGAGTTGGAGGAGATTCAGCACGATCTTTTTGCGATCGGTTCCTATCTCGCATCTCCCGGTAATAAGAAGCAGGAAGCAGGAATAAAGAAATTAGAAAAACGAGTCGAGTTTTTTGAGAGTCGAATTGATGCGATGACAAAAGAGCTTCCAGAACTTCGTAACTTTATTCTCCCGGGAGGGGGAGTGATAGGTGCGCAGCTGCACTTGGCACGTACGATCTGCAGGAGAACTGAAAGGCGGATTATAGCCCTTATAAAAAAAGAAACCATAGATAGCGGGGTTGTTATGTATTTTAATCGTCTGTCCGACCTGCTCTTTACTATGGCCCGTTTTGTCAATTATAGAGAAAAGAAAAAAGAAACAATTTGGTCCTCCCAAGCGTAAGCGAAGGGGAAGACAAGAAGTATCGGGTTGACCACTGTCTCGTCCTCACGGACTCGATGGGAAGGTGAAGCCTCTGGGAATCCTGTGCAAATCAGGAACTGTGCCGCAGCGGTAATTTGGGGAGCTTGCTCTGAGCGAGTAAGGCGAGCCAAAGAGTCCGAAGACCGACCGATATATATATCCGAGCAGAATTTTTTATGGGAGAAATGCTACATTTTGTACCTCAAGAACTCTACCCGTTTGACGGTGCAGTGGCACTCGCATCATTGCAGTTAGGTGAACTCACGTCCCTTCGATTCGTTTCTCAGACGCAGCAGAGTTCTGAAATTGTTGAGTTTTCAAAGAGTAGAGAGCGTACTCTTTGCGCAGAGATGCAGTATTTGCGTGAGAATTGGCAGTCACAGGGTCTTCCGGAGAACTGGAGATTTATGCCGGGAACTGGATTTGATGTACATCTTCAGACAGCAATGCTTTTTGATGAATTGAGCGCAGATGACGCTCCCGATGCTAGAAAGGAGAAGCTTGATCTCTGGCTTACGAGAACTGATCGGGATATTGTGACGTTTGATGTTGAGTATTTGGCTCGTGGTTTGACGTTTCCCATTTCCTACAAAGTTATTTCGGAGGAAGGAAGGGTGATTGATCCTGTCTATCAAAAAGATGTCGTTGAGATGATTTCAACAGACGAAAGAAATGGAGTGGTGAAAGAAACGATGGAAACAAAACTTGTGCCGTTTTTTTTGACAGCTCCCGAAGGATCAGTTGCCGTCATGACAAGTCCTGAAGGGTGGAGTGGACTCTACGCACCGCAGGCTGATCCACGTAGTCCAAAAAAGCCGATTATATTTCCTGATTCTCAAACATATGTCTATCAGAAAGTTGGCGACGAGATCGTTGGGTTTACGTTTCGTACTGATTTTAGTAACGAAGAGCATCGTGAAGTAATAAAAAAATTAAGCGGAGTTGAGCTGTCACTTGATGCTGAGATTGAAAAATACGTTGCGTCAGTAGCGCTCTTGACACCGCAGGAGGATTTTCAGCCTGATATCAGACTTGTGGCAGAGGTTATGCGGGAGATCCGCCGTACAAAAACGGGAAAAAAGTATGCATGGTTTGATAAAGATGGAGGAGTAGAGAGAGGGTGGGAGGAGATATTTTCTGATTTGCACAACAAAGAAGCGCTCTATGATTTCAGAGGAACATCGAAGAGACGTTGTGAGCAGTTGAAAGATTTTGTGTTGAATAGGTGGAATGGAACACGGAGGGAGCTTGATGAAGCACTTGCCGTCACGGTGCTTCGTATCAGCAGTGAGCTTCGGAGAACACAGATTCAGCGAAAAAGTACGGACGCACCTGTCACACAGGTACTTCATGCAGATGCTATGGTTCAGGGGGAGAGTATCGTTGAGAGAAGTGACCAGCCACATGTCTCATACGGAGCTGTATTGAAGGATGCGCAAAGTTTGGGGGGTTGTAACGGAGGAGGGCAGGACGGGGATATTTTTACGTCTCAGGTGGAGGTGCTTGTTGAGTCGGCAGGTATACCACGAAATGCGCTTGTTTCTAAAGACAGCCTTGTGTTGAACGAGGGATTTTGCACCCACTGTATGACAGAGAATACTGATGATCACTATCATTGTGAAAGTGCAAACGGCACTGATGGTTGCAAGATGAAGCTCTCAAGTGACAGGGGAAAATCCCGTGAGAAGAGGAGAAAAGAGTGTCCAAACTGCAAGATGAAGTTTAATTGCTGATGAAAGCGAAGAAAAATATCATGAAAGAAGGGAAGGATTTTTATATCGATCCGTCGGGTCTTCTTGTGTTGACCGAGGCATTTCTTAAGAAGAGAGGAACGTGTTGTCATAATGCGTGCAGGCACTGTCCCTATGCAGATTGTTTTTGTCATAAAGAAAGACCGACAGAAAAGAAGAAATGAAGGTATCGTTGATTGTTTCAATTCGTACTACGTGATAAAATGAGCCTGTTATGGATGATACTGCCCAAAAAAATCAGCCTTCAGATACAGCCGTGCAGAAGCATGCAGTATCTGACAGCCCTCAGCAGTCAGGAGTTGCATCTCCCGCAGGCGTTTCCGGTACCTCTCATAAAGAAAGTGCGCCAATTACTCTTTCTCCCCATGAGCATCTGAAGCCAGCTCCACATGAAGCCATGCCTGAGATTCCAAAGGAGGCAGCGTCGCACATGGAGATAAGTCCGAATCCAGTGCATCCGAAGATCAGTGATGAGGACAAAAAACTTGGTGCAAAGGTGGCAAATGAGTCGTTAGCCGCACCGACAGTGCTTTCTGATGATGCAGTGTTCCCGCTTTCTGCGCAGCAAGTGACGGCGTCGCAGACGAAAGAATACAGCGTCTGGGATTCATTTAAGTGGTATGGAAAAACTGTCGGAAGACAGATGCTGCGAAAGATATTTTTGAAAAAAACATCATGATTGATATTGCTACTATTTTTTTGGCGATAGTTCTCTCAATTCTTCTTGTCGGTATCCTCATTGTCGGTGGGGTTGTCGGGTTTTACGTGCTGCGGCTCTATCTTCGCAACAAGGAGAGGGAAAATGAATCGCTTGGCTCGACACTACTTCAGGTGGCATTACCTCGCGATAACGAAATTAAAATAGATGCAGCAGAACAGCTTTTTTCATCCTTTGCTGCAATCGGTAAGCCGCCGAAGCGTTTTGCGTTTAAAAATCCTCCCCATATTGCTTTTGAGATAGTGGGATTACCCGGCGATATCCGTTTTTATGTCCACGTCCCGAAAAAACTTCGTGATTTTGTTGAGAAGCAGATTAACGGTGCGTATCCTGATGCTGAGATCACGCCGCTTGATGATCCGTCTGCAAAACAAAAAACACTTTCGATGATCGGAAATGATTACAATATTTTTTCTGAGAGCGGTAAAGTCGCATTCGCATCGTTGTTTCTTAAAGGGCCAGCGTGGAAGCCGATGAAGGTCTATAAAGATTTTCCCATTGATCCTTTGGCATCGATTACTTCGATTCTTGCGAAGATGTCAGAAGGAGAGGGGGCAGCGATTCAGATACTGATTACGCCTGCTGGTGATGAGTGGAAAAAAGAAGGGAGAGCACATCTCTCTGAGATTAAGAAAACCGAGGCAAATCCGGAGACGGCTAAATACTCTGAGGATGCACGGTCGCTTGAGGCGATTGAGGGAAAAATCGGAAAACCTGGATTTTTGACGACAGTACGCGTGGTAGTCTCCTCAAGTACAAAAGAGGCAGCTGATGCGCATCTTGATAATATCCTCAACGCATTTGAACAATATGGCGGCCAGGCTTCGCTCTCAAAAAGCAAGATCCGTTTTAAAGGCCTTTTTATGACAGATTTTATCTATCGTTATTTTCCGATGCGAAATCAGGTGGGTGTGATGACGAGTGAGGAGCTTGCGACGCTTTACCATTTTCCGAATAAAGCTGTGTCTACGCCGGGGTTGCATTGGGTCAGTTCTAAAAGGGCTCCAGCACCGGCGAATTTGCCCACAGAAGGCCTTTTCCTGGGACGAAGTACCTATAGAGGACTTTCTCGCCAGGTGTTTATGAGTAGGGACGACAGAAGGCGTCATATGTATATCATCGGAAAAACAGGAACGGGAAAAACAGAGTTTCTTAAGCAGATGATCATGCAGGATATTAAAAACGGGGAAGGACTCGCAGTGATTGATCCGCACGGAGACTTGATAGAAGACATCCTAAAACTCACACCGCCAAGTCGTGCTGAGGATGTAATCCTTTTTGATCCTGCAGATACCCTCAGGCCGATGGGATTCAATATGCTTGATGCGCAGACAGAGGAGCAGAAGCATTATGTAGTCTCCAGTATTATTGGACTTATGTACAAGCTTTTTGATCCGAATAAAACAGGTATTATCGGTCCACGATTTGAACATGCTATCCGTAACGCGATGTTGACGGTAATGTATGAGCCGGGAAGTACGTTTATTGAGGTGGTGCGTATTTTGACTGATGCTGCGTATGTGCAGGAGCTTCTACCAAAGGTGCAGGATCCGATAGTCAGGCGATACTGGACGGATCAGATTGCACAGACGTCTGATTTTCATAAATCCGAGGTGCTCGATTACATCGTTTCCAAGTTCGGACGTTTCGTGACCAATAAGATGATTAGAAATATCATCGGCCAATCAAACAGTGCATTTAACTTCAGACGGGTGATGGATGAGAGGAAGATTTTGCTGGTCAATCTCTCAAAAGGAAGAATCGGTGAGGAGAACTCAAGCTTCCTCGGTCTTATTCTCGTACCAAAGATTCTTGTGGCAGCAATGAGCCGTCAGGATATTCCTCAGGATCAGAGGCAGGATTTTTTCCTGTACGTTGACGAGTTTCAGAATTTTGCGACACCAGATTTTGCGCAGATTCTTTCAGAGGCACGTAAATATCGGCTCAATCTTATTGTTGCCAATCAGTTTATAGGGCAGATGGATGAGGAAGTGAAGAATGCTATTTTCGGAAATGTCGGTACTGTTGCGTCATTCCGTGTCGGTGTCACTGATGCGAACTATCTGCAGCATGAATTTCAGCCGGTTTTCAATGAA
>JBDKFM010000063.1:0-5740 GCA_039798685.1 Candidatus Parcubacteria bacterium
TTCTCATCCTTTATTACCTCGCCCTCATCCGGCTGAATCCGACCCATAAGGATCTTTATAAACGTACTTTTTCCGGCACCGTTTGGACCGTAGAGTGCGATACGCTCACCTCTCCTGATTGAAAGAGAAACATCGGATAATATCATCTCGTCACCATATGATTTCACGATTCCTCGTGCAGCAATAGGAATCTCACTTGTGTGGATCGGATCCGGGAGATGAAATTTAATGTGCGCAATCTCCCTTGGGAGTTCTGGTAGTGACTGCGTCATACGGTCAATACGTGTTTGTACATTTGCTCTCGCCCTAGCTCCTTTTTCCGAACTCATACGCGCCATCTTCAGAAGACTTTTTTTCATCCTCGAGATCTCCTTCTGGTCGTTTGCAACTTGTTTTTTCAAAGAGTCATCATGTGCTCCTTTGAGTTTTACATACTTTGAGTAATTACCCCGATACTCCTCAATTTTTTTTGAGAGTGGATTCACTGCAATGACTTTTTCAATATGTCTATCCAGTAAACTAATATCGTGGGAGATTACAATAAGCGTATTCGGATACTCACTCAGAAATTCCATGATCCAACGTTTTCCTTCTGTATCCAAAAAATTGGTCGGCTCATCAAGAAGAAGAATATCCGGTTCTTCAATTATTGCCCGAAGTAGTGCTAATTTTGTCCTTTGTCCTCCGCTCAGCTTACTCGGTACGTCTTCAAGTTCTGCATTTACTTCAAGGGAGCTTAACATGATAATGAGCTCATACTGCTGCTTCTTAAACTCAGGATCAAGATACGTCTGTATATCTGGAGCGGACTCAAGTATCGGATCGTGTTTGATCTCTTGTGGAACGTAGCCTACTTTCCCAACAATATGCAAACTCCCGTCACTGACATGATCTTCCTGCATCAAAAGCTTAAACAGCGTCGATTTACCGGCACCATTTGGACCAACCAACGCGACTTTCTCACCTTTGACCACACTGAAACTCGAGTCAGCATAGATGGGACGACGGGCATATGAGTACGAAATATTTTTGGCAAGTATCATAAATACGATGGAGAACGAAAGGGGAGTAACGAAGAATTAAAAAGCAATACTTCTCTCAGGAACTCAACAACTTCACATACCTCTCACCTGTGCATGTATTATTATAACAGAATATGCCTAAATCTGCCTCAGTTTTTTAAATAATCTGAAAAAAGTATTCTCATACTTGACTAGTGTGAGTTATGTATTTTATCCTACATCACAATGATCAGATTCTCAAGAAGTGAGGACTACGCAATCGTAATCGTGGGCACTCTCGCAAAAGAGTACCTGCAGGCGAAAAAACCAATTCCCCTCTCAGAGATTGCAAAAGAGTACGCTATCTCTCTTCTCTTTCTCAGAAATCTCGCAAATGAACTACGAGAGGCGGGAGTAATAAAAGCGCTTGAAGGAAAAAATGGTGGCTATTTCCTTACAAAGCACCCGAATGAAATAAAAATGGGCGAGATACTCGCAATCTTCTCCAGTAAACGTCATCTGGAGTGCTGTCCTGTTGGAGGCATCTCACACCGAGACCGTATATGTCCAAAAGAACAATATTGCGTCGCCGGAAATATTTGGAGACAACTGAACAAAGAATTTATTGACAAGGTATACGGCCTCTCACTTCTTGAATTTCTACAATACACACCAGAGCAAAATAAAAAAATGAACTCACAACAACTCAGACTTGATTAGTATCAGTTAGAATACGTACAATACACTTACGTTTCTATGCTCGCATCACTTCTCATTACATTCCGCGAAACACTCGAAGCTGCACTTGTCGTCGGAATCGTACTTACATTTCTTACCAAAACACACATGCAGCTATTTAAAGTATTTGTCTGGCGTGGTGTCATAATCGGGATAGTACTGGCGGTCGCTGTCGCAGTCCTTCTGGAGACATTGTTCGGAGGTTTTACAGGAAGAGCAGAGCAAATATTTGAAGGAGTTCTGATGTTCACAACTGTCGGATTTCTGACCTGGATGATCATGTGGGTTCATAAACAAAAGGATGTGGCAAAAAAACTCAAAGACCAGGTCGCAACTCACGCACAAAAAGGATATGGACTCGGTATCGTCATCCTGATCGCAAGTTCTGTTTTTAGAGAGGGCGTGGAAACTGCACTCTATCTAAAAGCGAGTAGTATCGCAGGAAGCACAAATCAGCTTTTCGGGGCAGTGCTCGGAATCGTCACAGCACTTATTCTCGGATACGCACTCTTCCGCTGGGCAATAAAGATTAATCTCTCAATGGTGTTCACGGTAACAAGTTTCTTTCTACTCCTTTTTGCAGCGGGATTACTTGCACATGGAGTACATGAGTTTCAGGAAGCGGGACTTCTGCCGATCTTCTCATTTGATCCGCTCATCAATATCTCACATATCCTCGATCACAAAAGCACTTTCGGAAGCCTGCTCCGGGTCATTTTTGGCTATACCAGTAAACCTACCTCGCTTGAACTTATTTCCTACTCATCCTATATCATTCTCATCCTCTGGATTCAGAGACTGACAAATAAAGTACTCGTCAGGCGTGCAATATAAAAAGTAATTTATTTCCTCATCACTTTTCTTGACAGCTCTCTGTCACTCTGAAATAGTAAAGTAGCTATGTTTCGCAAATGGTACTTTTTACTTTTTGGACTACTTGACCTCATTGCACTCAGCATCGCATTCTTTGCATCGCTTCACGTACTCAGTATTTATTTCAGCTACTTTACGGTACTGAGCAATATCCTGATCACCTTTATCTTTCTGTCTTTCGGACTACAAAAAAAGACGACTGCGCTCGTACATATGCTCTTCGCCCCTGCGGTGCTTTATATGACCATTACAGGAATAGTGTTCTGGACGATTCTCCGCAATAACCATCTCCAGACAGTTCCTTGGATCAATATCGTCCTGCACGGAATCATGCCGATTGCTGCAGTGACAGCCTGGATAGTCTTCACGGAAAAACGCACAATACCTCTCAGAATTACAATTTTGTGGCTACTTTTCCCGGTTTTCTTTGTCTGCTATACGCTCATCAGAGGACCTTTCGCACATTGGTATCCCTATCCTTTTTTAAATCCTGAGACAACAGGTGGGTACATGAAAGTTGCAATAAGCTCGATACTTATCCTTGCGGGAGGTTGGCTTCTCAGCTTATCCATGCTCTGGGTTCAGGAGAAACGAGTCAGGAAGACACGTTAGTATCTACCCTCGATAAAAATTCTCTCACAACCGTCTTGTATTTTTCGGCTTCTGTCCATTGAGCAAAATGGGCGCTTTCCTCAAACACAACGAGTTCTGCATGCGGCAAATTCGTAAGCGCATCCTGCATGGAGTGTGGGGTGACCTCATCGTGTCTTCCGCATGTGATAAGTACAGGAATTCCCCTGATCATACTCAGTGAAGAAAGGTTATTGTATCCTTTCAGTAAACCTGTGGGATTGATCTCAGAATGTCCTACCATAGCCAATGCAACAGACTCACCAAATGTTGCCTCCGAGAACCGAAGTGACTCATGCGTATCAGGATCAAATCCGAGGCCAAGAATATGCTTTTGGGTAAATTCACGCATGGCATCCTGATATTCTGGACTCTGAGTATTTCCCGAATTTTCATACTGAGTTATCATCTCAACAACATCCTGTCCGAGCATCTCTCTGAGGTCGTCTGTCACCACCTGCTCACTAAATGGAGTACTTGCAAAAATGACACTCTGCACATGCTCAGGAAGATGGTTTTGCCTATACTGCTGAAGTAATGCCTCGGTCACTACCATCCCTCCGTACGAATAGCCAAGAAGATTCACAGTGCGATGACCTACCCCCTCAATCACAGCATGAAGCTCATCAATTGATCGCTGAAGAGTCCACAAATGATTGTGAGATGAGTCTTCCTGACCCTCAAACCGTGAATAGCCACTGCCAAGTTGATGATATGTCACAACGGGGCGGTCAAGTGCACGGAGTGGCTCAAAGTCCTCAGGATACCCAGGTCCTCCTGGGACGATAAGAAGCGGCGTGCGTGGAATTTCTTCATTGACGACGTTGACAAATACCTCTCCTCCCGGGACAGGCACGAATCCCGTACGCCCCCTATGAACCATTGATACCTCCGGATTACTCATAGTCTTGAATTATATAGGATATATTTTAAATCGCAAGTTGCTCAGCGCCTGACACTTCTGTTATGCTTTTCAGCACAAATGCGCGCCTGGCTACTAATAATAATTCTCGGACTGATTACCGGGACACTCCTCGGCACGATCACACTTGCGTACGCACAGCCATTGCTCCAAAATTCCGACTCTCAACTCATCTCAGCAGTAATGCCTGTAAGAAAACAGGTTATCGGATTCCTCCCATATTGGCTTATCGAGAAGGCAGACAAAGACTACTCACCATACATTACCCAACTGACTTATTTCGGCCTCACTATTGAGACAGACGGTCACATACAAAAATATACAGATTCTGACGGAATCGAAGGAGAACCGGGATGGGTTGCGCTCAATTCCGGAAGGGCAGACCGAGTACTCAAAAACGCGAAACAACATAATCGAACACTTTCTTTACTCATATTTAGAGCTGAAAATGATGCAATTACTGAACTTCTCTCAGATCCGGGAAATGCTGCCCGTACACTCATAGAAGATGTCATGCCAATTATGAAAGAGTACGGTTTTCGTGACCTTAATATCGATATCGAACACGTCGGACGCGCGAACGATGACGAACGTGCTCGGTTTATTACATTTCTGACTGAAGTAAAACGCGGAATAAGCAACAATAATCTCGGCACGCTTACTGTTGAGATCACGGGAAGTGATCTAATTAAGAAAAATCTCAGTGACCCCGAAAAAATTGGCAGTATTGCTGACTATGTGGTGATCATGGCATATGATTATCACTTTGCCGGATCAGAAGTGACTGGCCCTGTCGCTCCGCTCGGAGGAGGAGGCACATACTATGAATATGATACAAAAATTGCTGTTGAGAAAGCACTCGAGATCATACCTGCCGAGAAAATTATCCTGGGAATTCCACTGTACGGATATCAATGGGAGACAATTGGTACAACACCTGGATCCGCTATCATACCCGGAACAGGGCAGACTGCCAGTCACAGACGCGTCACGAAACAACTTTTACAGTGCAACACATGCAACACGGGTTTTGATGAGATGGGGAAAGAGCCGTTTGTTGTGTATACGGAAGACGAGGCAGATGTATATGATCAGATTTTTTATCCCGACGAGAGATCGACACAATCAAAAGTCGACCTCGCAGAAGCCCTGGAAATAGGCGGAATCGCACTTTGGGCGCTCGGGTACGAAGGGGAGGATATACTAAATCCGCTAAAAAGTTATATTCAATAAAAACATCTCACTCCACGATCTCTCCTGTACGCGAGTTAAGATCGAAGACATACTCCTGCCCTGTCTCTATCTCGATTTTCGATACAACATTCTCCGTGTCGTTAAACGCAATCTGCACAGATCCGACTTGCGCTGTCACTCTAATCGTACCAACATCTACCGTCACAATCATCTCTGACTGCTTCATGACGATAAGTAACGGCAACACTCTGACTGAGAGTGACGAATCTGAAGAATTTTTATACGTCACACGACCTCCCTCCTGCCCGAGAACTATATGTTCAGGTAGAGTTTGTAAAAAAGACAACTTCGTTTCTTCATTTAGGTCAAACTGAAGAGATTC
>JBDKFM010000064.1:0-5725 GCA_039798685.1 Candidatus Parcubacteria bacterium
AGGACTGCTAAGATACCGATGACGACGAGAAGTTCGATGAGGGTGAATCCTTTGTTCTTGTTTGTATGTGTAATGGTCTGGGCAGACATAGGTATATATGTAATGATCAGGGTTTTTCTTTTTGTTTCTGATCTGTACTCAGTATGGAGAGATGAGGGGGGTGGTGTCAAGGAGTATTTTTACGGATTTTTTTTGGTACTACTTATAATATATTCAGATACTAAAAAAGAAATGTTCCAGTACAAGCCGCTGATTACTATTTGTCGTTGTAATCGTTTGGTATGCCTCCTGTGCAGCTGTAAGTGAGTGTGACAATTTTTTTACTGCGTGTGTGTTGTTTTCTGCAAGGTGTGTAAGAAGGAGTCTTCTTGCTGTGACGATATAATTTTTTATCCATAAAACTGGATCATTTTTTGCGATTATTTCGGCAAGTTCCATGCGCTCCCCATGAGAGAGAGATGCATTATTCAATACTGCATGTAGCTCAGAACTCACATCCTCATCGTTATCTTCCTGATCGTTGAGTTTTATGAGCTGGCACCTGGAGAGAATCGTCGGGAGCATGGACGATGCGCGGTCAGCAGTCAATAGAATGATGCTCTGAGTTGGTGGCTCCTCGAGGAATTTCAGGAGTGCTTGTTGTGCAGGGTGAGTCAGTTGTTGTGCCTCAAGTATGATGATTGCAGTGTGTTGTGAGTATGCCGGTTTGAGAAGTGCCTGTTTTTTTATGCGCCGTACCATTGCGATTCCGAATTTTTCCTCAGCACTCCCCTTCTCGTCGGCTAGAGGAGCGGATATAGAAAAGATTTGTCTGTCATAGGTATTCACTGCTTCCTGCTCACAAAACAACTCTGTTTTTTCTTTCCGTTCGTTTGCTGATCCTCCGATAATAATTCTGCTCATCATACAGCTCTGAGTATATCAGGCCGGGATGGGTGTGTGATATCACTGCGTTGTAGCACTTGCGGACGGTGTGCTTTTTGAGTACTATCTATGAAGAGCGGATTTCAGTCCTTATTTTTGTGTTGTGTAAGAATGAAGTCCGGAAGTGCTATGGATCTGCCCGTCAATCAACCGAAAACTGAGTCTTCACAGAGTACGCCTCCGAGTGCGATCGGTTCGTTTGGTGCAGCAACTACCTCAACTGATCTTGTGCTCCTTGACTCGCTTCTGACAGACCGGATTATCTCGCAAGCGCAGTATGACGAGATAAAAATGAAAAGCACTACTACGAATCAGTCGCTTGAGGATTTGCTCAAGGAGTCTGGGTATGTTCCCGAGGCGAGGATGGCTGAAGCGAAAGCAAGAATTTTGGGAATTCCATTTGTCTCTCTTGTGACAACGTCTTTTTCCCCGCAGGCGATCTCACTCCTCCCAAGGGCAGTCGTTGATAGATTTCAGTTAATTCCGTTTTTTTATGACGATAAATTAAAAACGCTATCGATTGCGATGGCGAACCCTGTTGATCTTGATGCGATTGGATTTGTGCGTCAGAAAACAGGGTTGATTGTGAAGTCTTTTGCAGCCTCGCCACCTGAGGTAAAGGCGGCAATAAGTCAGCAGTACAAAGAAGAATTGGTGGGAGAGGTTGGTGCTGCCGTGAAAGAGACGCAGCAGATGGCACCTAAAAAAGAAGAAGTCAGGCCGAAGGAACAGGTAATAATTGAAGAAGCTCCTATTGCAAAGATTGTCTCCACCATTCTCGAGTTCGCGGCAAATAGTCGGGCATCAGATATTCACATTGAGCCCTTAGAGGATCGCCTCCGTGTCCGTTATCGAATCGACGGAATTCTTTATGACAAGCTCAGTCTCCCCAAGACTGTAAGAGATGCGCTCGTGACACGTATCAAAATTCTCTCAGATATGAAGATAGATGAGCACCGTATTCCGCAGGACGGGAGATTTAATTTTAAGTCAGGAGACAAAGATGTCGATCTTCGTATCTCGACGATCCCGACTGCAAATGGAGAAAAAATTGTTATTCGTCTTCTCTGGAAATCTGGAGGCATCCCGACACTTCAGGAACTTGGACTTGGTGGAACTGCATTAAAACATCTTGAGACATCGATACTCAGACCACATGGAATTATTCTCGTGTGCGGTCCGACGGGATCCGGAAAAACGACGACATTGTATGCTGTTCTGGCCCGTCTGAATACCACGCGGGTAAATATTCTCTCGCTTGAAGATCCGATTGAGTATCAGATCTCAGGGGTGAATCAGGTGCAGATAAATCCGGCAGTCGGACTTACTTTTGCTTCCGGATTGAGAGCGTTTCTACGACAGGATCCAAATATAGTACTTGTCGGCGAAATCCGCGATGAAGAAACGACAGACCTCGCATTACAGGCATCACTCACAGGACATTTAGTGTTTTCCACACTACATACATCAAACGCAGCAGGTTCTCTTCCCCGTCTTCTCGATCTTGGAGCAGAAAGATTTCTTTTGGCGTCGACCATCACCGCGATTGTCGGTCAGCGTATTGTCCGTAAGATTTGTAGTACCTGTAGAGAGTCATACATCCCTCCTCCCCGTATAGTTGAGGAAATAAAAGCAGGTTTAGGTCCCCTCTTTCCTGCTACCGATCAGCAAGTCAAACTATATAAAGGTCGTGGGTGTTCTGAGTGCGGAAATTCCGGATATCATGGTCGTCTCGGAATTTTTGAGGTATTGCAGATCTCAGATAAAATCGCACAACTTATCCTGGAGCATCCTGAAACGTCAGCCATTGAAAAGCAAGCAGTTGCTGAGGGAATGATCACGATGAAGCAGGATGGATATCTGAAAGTGTTAAGAGGTGAAACGACAGTCGAGGAAGTACTGAGAGTCGCGCAGGAGTAATTAACAGAAAATTTTCAATTTCAAATGTCAAATTTCGAATATTCAATTGTGAACATATCATTCATCATTGGAAATTTGAAATTGGTACTTATTTGACATTATTCATAATAGGAGAATATGGATATTCAGGAATTATTGGATTTGACAGTAAAGAATAAAGCATCTGACCTTCACTTATTGGTCGGGATTCCCCCTGCTCTTCGAATCGACGGAACTCTCAGGTATCTTGCTGACAAAGGTAAAGTGAGCAGCGAGCAGATCCAGGAGATGGTATTCGCGCTTATTACGCCCGAGCAAAAAGAGCTTCTCATCGCAAATAAAGAGTTGGATTTTTCCGTAGGATATGGTGGAGGTGAATACGGTGATATCGGCAGGCTCCGTGTCAATGCATATTTTCAGAGAGGGTATCTTTCAGCAGCGTTTCGTTTTCTTCCCCGTGCGATAAAAACAATTGAGGAGCTGAATCTTCCTCAGGTAATCCATAGGTTTGCAAAAATGAAACAGGGATTTGTTCTCGTGACCGGACCGACAGGGCACGGAAAATCCACGACACTTGCCGCGATTATCAATGAGATAAATGTGACGAAGTCATATCATATTTTGACAATAGAAGATCCGATCGAGTATGTCTATCCTCCAGGAAACAGCATTATTTCCCAACGCGAATTAGGAAATGACACCCATTCATGGAATCTCGCTCTCCGCTCAGCGCTTCGTGAAGATCCGGACGTAGTGCTCGTCGGTGAGATGCGTGATCCTGAGACTATGCAGGCTGCGCTCACAATTGCTGAGACAGGTCATCTTGTGTTTGCGACACTCCATACGAACTCAGCGGCACAAAGTATAGATCGCGTCGTTGACTCATTTCCTGATCATCAGCGTTCTCAGATCAGGACGCAACTTGCCTCAACGCTTCGAGGTGTGATCTCGCAGAGACTTCTTCCAAAGATCGGTGGCGGACGGGTTCCAGCTATTGAGATTCTTTTGGACACGCCAGCAGTCGCAAGTAATATAAGAGAAGGAAAAACGCATCTTATTGACTCGACGATACAGACTTCAAAAGAACTCGGGATGATCACGCTCGAAGACTCTCTCTCGCAACTTGTTCTTTCTGGTGTCGTAAAATATGACGACGCTCGCGGATTTGCGATTCATGAAGATGAGTTGTTGCGTCTGTCAGGACAGACAGGACAATAAGATATTGTCTCATCGAGATCGTTGTTTGGCATTTTTATGAAATACTATTATAAGGGATACGGAAAATCAGGAAAAATTCTTACCGGTTTTCTTGAGGCAAAAAGTGCAAACGAAGCTGCGGTTATTCTCCGCAATCAGCAGCTGACACCTATAAAGATTGCTGAGCAGAAAACGAGTTCCCTGAATTTTTTAAGCAAAAAAAAGGGACTCAGCAATAAGGAGCTGGTATTTTTTACCAGACAGCTGTCTTCTATGATCTCATCCGGCCTCACGCTTATGCAGTCAATGCGTATTCTGAAAGATCAGATGTCAAGAGCAACAGCTAAAGAATTGGTGGATAAGATTATCTCAGATATTGAAGGAGGATCATCTTTTTCAGATGCCATCAGTAAGTATCCGGACTCTTTCCCCCCGGTGTATGTCTCGCTTATCAGGGCATCTGAAAGCTCAGGCCTTCTGGATAAGGTCATGACGCGTCTTGCGATAAATCTAGAGAAAGCCGCTGCACTGAAAGCGCAGATTGTATCTGCGATGGTCTATCCGGTCATTATTATTCTGATGATGGTTGGCGTGATGGGTATTATGGTTGTGTTTGTCATTCCACAGATCAGCAAGTTATATGAGTCTATGACGATTGAGCTACCGTTAAGCACTAAAGTGCTTCTTGCCCTTTCTTATTTTGTGACGAACTTCTGGTATGTGCTAATCGGGATGATTTTTGGGATGGTTGTCGGAGCACGGTATATGTTAAAAAAGCCGAGTGTGCGTTATCTATTTGACTCTACTATGTTGAGAATGCCGATTTTCGGCAAATTGATTAAGGAAACCGTTTTCACTGAATTTACCCGTACATTTTCCCTTCTTGTCGGTTCCGGTAGCGTTGTGGTTGCATCTTTAAAGCAAGCGGGGGATGTTGTTGGAAATATGGTCTACAGTACAGAGTTTCACATGGTCGCTGATCGTGTCGAAAAGGGTGTCAGTATCGGGGATGCGCTCAGTGTCTCTCCCAGGTTCCCGTCTTATCTCGTGCAGGTTGTTAAAATTGGTGAGCAAACCGGAAAACTCGATGAGAGTTTGATCAGGGCATCTGAGTTTTATGAGAAAGAAGTTGAACAAACCGTAAAGACCCTCACGACTGCGATGGAACCACTTATTATGGTAATTCTCGGAGTCGGCGTCGGATTTCTTCTTTTCTCGGTCATCACACCAATTTATAAAATTACCTCCTCCATTTAGTATCACTTACTATCCTCTTTTTTTCTAATTATATTTTTCGATGATATATATTGTTAGACAGTTATTTTTATAAAATATTTATAAGCTTATAGGAATATTGCTCTCCTATAGTTTAGATTTTGAAGCTAAATTCGCATTATTTTACCCCCTTGACAGAACTTTCAATTTCCGTCTTAATGAATACAGATTAAAACTTTTTAAATTAATTCTTTTACAAAACATGAACACAACAACATCACTTCAGAAAATTCAAAAAGGCTTCACACTCATCGAACTTCTTGTCGTTATCGCAGTTATCGGAGTCCTTGCAGGTGCAATCATCGTCGCTATCAATCCTACAGAACAACTTGCCCGTGGACGTGACACAGGAAAGAAATCTACCACACAACAGATTGCAAATGCAGTCAATGCATATTATGCAGCAAATTCCGGTATCGTTCCCTCTAAC
>JBDKFM010000065.1:0-5606 GCA_039798685.1 Candidatus Parcubacteria bacterium
ACGCACAAATTAAACCCTATAGTAGGGGAGTATGAGAATCTACGGGTAGAAGAGAAAATAGACGAGTATAGTAGATTCGCCCGAAAGAAATACAAGAAATAATGACCATATCCTGGGAAAAAAGACAGGTCTCAGGGAGTCCTCCCCGGAAGCTTTTTCTGCACTCTATGTCGTAAAAGTTATATTGTGCGACATTATCAATTCAGCCTCCCGACCAGCAATACACAACAAAAATGCACCGACAAGTGATCATGCTTTTTTCAGTACGCACTCAACAGAGTAAGGTGAACTACACCCCCTCCCGACATAACGTCACACAATCATTTACGACGAATCATTAGAGTGTTTCTTATGCAATCAGCAATGTACTACTACCACAAGTACCACTCCCCGGGGATTGTAAGGAGTACACGATTAGATTGATATATCAAGCTAAATCTTGATAATTAGCCTCACGCCATAAGAAGCGTAGATCATGAAGGATCATCGATTTAGATTGATAAATCAATCTAATCACAATATTTTAGCCTCGAATACTTACGAAATGCATTTTCGTATTTTTTTCATTTCTTTAAATAATACCCGAGTAATAGGAAGAGAACGCACTGCTCCCGTAGCCTTATGCAATCGATCGTATGTGCTACAGCTGTCACGCACTCTTTCTTCACATCACTCAGGCCTAAGGCCGACCCTCTCCTGAGGAAGCTGGTAGGCTGTGAAAAGTAGAGGAAAAAACCCGTGAAAACGCATTTAGTTATCCACAATTAGCCATAAATAAGTCCTATAATTTTATTTAACTATATCAAACTATATCACTCATTCTTTCAATAACTCTAGGACATATCTCACCTACCCCCTCTTCCCTGCCCTAATGGAAAAACTGTATATATTTCAAATTACCAATATCCAATTTCCAATAAATATACCCACATCTCTATTTGAAATTCGCAATTGGATATTTAACATTTCCTTACCGTGGGTAAAGTCTATCTCCCCCACGAGGTAGATAATATGAGGACAAAAAATACAACTGCACTCACCCAGACATATTCCCACAATACACCTCGGAAAAGCCTTCTATCAAACCATACATGTGAGAGTCCGACAATCGTATAAAAAAGACCTGTGAGAAAAAGAGCACTTATCGTCGGAGTACTAGGCCAGAACCATATCATGACGGCAACTTCCAATACACACACCGTAAGAAGGAGCGTCCAATTCGGCAACGAATCTAATGCATCTGATGAAATTGCATACGTCCAAATCGACTGAAACATCAGCAAGAAGGTAATCAACGAAAAAAACGGGGCTATCACATAAATCGGAAAATGAAGTGTGAAAAGGATATTCATGAGGAAGAAAAAAGAAAGCAGCGTCAGCACAAACGAGACGATACGTGCTCCTGACAATAGTTGAATCGTCCTCGTCGCACCGACTGTAAAAATATTCTGACAAAGATAAAGTGAGTAAAGTCCGATTGCGTACACAACAGTCAACACAACTCGCGAGAGTATACGTGCAGGTACGAGAAAGTAGAAAAGACTAAATGCAAGCGTATAGAAAAAAGGCAGAATAAAAATAGTATACGTATAAAAATTCGCAGGCTTCGGAAGATCTTTACGGATTGCCCAGAAAAGAACGATGTCGCTGAGAAGCGAAAGTCCGAACGACACGACAAAACCACTTTTTGAAAACCTGAAATGATAAAACTCCGTGACAAACAGAATGACGGAAAGAAGAAACACACCGATTACAAACTTCTGCCTCTTATCGAGAGCAATTGTGATCGTTTTTTTCTGCTGCTTAATTTTGCGCACTTCCTCTTTTTTGAAAGAAGGAAATCGGATAAATCTGAATAAACGCTTCATCAAATGTGACCCTCTGGTATTTTACACTGAAAGCAAAGAGTCGGGAAGATCAAAATTCGTAAACACTTCCGACACATCCTGATGATCTTCAAGAAGTGAGGTAAATGCAACTGCTTTTTTTGCTGCTTCTGGATCTGAGATGAGTGTCACAGCCAGAGGCTTTCGTATCTGCTTTGCTTCCTTCACAGTAAGCCCACTCCCGTGAAGCGCATCTCTGACTTTGGCCAGCTCATCTGCTCTGGTTGTGATAATCACTTCATCCCCTGCCTCCTCAACATCCTCAGCACCGCTATCCGCAGCGAGAAGAAAAATATCATCGGTACTTTTACCGTCTTTTGCGACGACGAGAAAACCGACCTGCGTAAACTGATACCCGACAGACCCGGGAACACCGAAGCTCCCCCCGTGTTTTTCAAATATGTTACGGACCTCAGAATTTGTACGAAGCTTATTGTCTGTTACCGCTTCAACGATGACACTAAATCCTCCCGGCCCGAACCCCTCGTAAATAACTTCCTGCATATCCTCCGCAGCACTCCCGGCAGCACGCTGGATCGCCCTCTCGATATTATCCTTCGGCATATTTGCACCACGTGCTGTTTCTATCGCCAAACGAAGCTTGAGATTGAGTGAAGGATCACCAATCCCTCCCCCCTGTTTTACCGCAAGGGTAATCACATTTGAGAGCTTAGTAAAAATCTGTCCGCGCTTTGCATCTGCGACGCCTTTCTGCCTCTTAATTGTTTTCCATTTTGAATGTCCGCTCATACTATGTCAGTCTGCAATCGATTGGTCTTCTAAAAACACCAAAAAACGCAGAACTGATACGCAATTATACCTTTTGTATATTGACTTTTGCAATAAAGGACAGTAGAATAACTGCATTCAATTTGTTGAAAAAAATACCTGCTCGCCAGACATGTCAAGGCGTAACGGTACAACCTCATGACATCAATAAAGCTCCAAGCAATTCAGACCGCACTCAATGGAGATTGGCAAAATGCAATCGAACTCAACACGCAGATACTCAAGGAAACTCCTGAAGATATCGATGCTCTCAATAGAATAGGATTTGCATACGCCAGCATGGGAAATTTGAAACTGGCAAAAAGCTCATACCAGAAAGTGCTCGCGCTTGACGCACAAAACCCAATCGCACTCAAAAACCTCAAGAAACTCTCAGGGCACGACGGAAAAACTATCCCCACAATCTCATTTGTGCAGATGAATAATATTTTTATTGAAGAACCGGGAAAAACGAAAGTGATTGAACTCCTCAATGTCGCTGACCAAAAAGCGATCGGGAAACTGCGCTGCGGTGAAACAATTGCCCTGCAGGTAAAAAGGATGAGGCTTTTTGTCCTTGATCAGGAAAAACAGTACATCGGGATGCTTCCGGATGATTTGAGCAAACGCCTTATCAAATTTATTAACGGCGGAAATCACTATGAAGCATACGTCAAAACCGTCAACAATCATAAAGTCGCCATCTTTATCAAAGAAACAAAGAGAGCTGCACGCTTTCGCAATCAGCCCTCATTCGCAACAAGCGATAAATCACGGTTTGTTCTCGAGAATACAGCAAGAAAATCCGATAAATCACATGACAAGGAAGATGACGATATCTCAGATGAGTCCGGTTATGCTGATGGCGGCAACGAAGAGTCTTTCTGATAGATTACACGGTGACGTTTCAGATCATCTTTCGCATGTTGCATCTCTCCCATTTTCTTCAGGTTACGAAGAGAGAGAAATGAGAGTCCGACTGAAAACACTGCAATTCCCAAAATGACAAGAAATATCATTGCTCTAGTGTAGCAAAAATGCCGAGTGGAAGGCTACGCTTCCCGATAACAATCAGGATATCAGCCGCCTGTGTATTCCCCTCCTCTGCCTGCTGATGAAATATCCTCTCGATTTTTTGAACAGAATATGATTTTTCTCCGGTGTAAAAAATATGTGTAGGCTCCTGAAGATCACGCCCTGTGGTAACTGAGACAACCCCCCCACCGAGTGAATCAATCACATTCTCAAGCCGCTGTCCGAGTCCTGAAACCCCGGTACTATTGACGATTGCAACAGTTTTACCTTCAGTAAGAATTCCATTGTCGACAAAATATCGCTCCGTTTTGTCTAGCGATGACTGCCCGTTGGAAACAGTCACCTGATGCTCTTCACCATCATCTTTCTCATGCTGAAGTGAGAGTAGATAGAGGCGAAGCAAATCATACGGAGTCACTGTCTGATAGTCTCCACCTGGAGTAAAAAGAAACGATCCTAGAATATTCTGAGGAGAACCATCGGGCGAAAATGAATTCGCATGCCGAATACTTCCGTCAAATGATGTGAGAAGTGCAGACTCTGCCTCTTTCCTTGTAGGCCTGCCTGAGAGACGTAATAGTATGGTTTTTCCTTGCGGCTCAAGCGACACTACGACTGCATTTTTGTTTTTATCTGTAAGAAATAACGTGAGACGGTGCTTTCCGTCAAAGACACTCTCCCCTATCATCACGATCGCTTTTATACTTACTGCAATCACGAGAAGAGCGCTAAGAAGTAACAAAAACCACACAACAAGATGCAGACTCTTTCTGCCGGGACGTGGGGTATCATGAGTTCTCATGGGATACAAATCTCGGGAGGAGGATTTAGTATTGCTTGTCTTTCTTCGCAATTACCTCGGGCATTGTAAAAATCGGCTTCTCTGAGCCGCCAATCGTTGAAGAGGATTTTTGCTTATCTTTCTTTTGTTTTTTCTTTTCTCCTTTAAAAAAACCTTGTCCGGCCATTTCTACTCACCTCCTTACCTTTCTTCTTTGTATCCTATCGTATTAGAAAGAATTATTCAACTTTTTTTAATGACGAAAGAAATACTGCTAGTTCTTCAGGAAGCGGCGCATTAAACGTGAGCTTCTCACCTGTTTTCGGGTGCAAAAGCGACAACGACGCTGCATGAAGAAACACACGCTCGAGATATTTTCTGTCTGCCCTGGCAGTTTTTCTCCCCGCATACAAAAAGTCAGCAAAGATCGGATGACCGATGTACTTCAGATGCACACGTATTTGGTGTGTTCTCCCTGTGTGAGGAGACAGAAGGAGAAAAGATCCCTTCTCTTTCCCTCCTCCTTTTTCAGGAAGTTCATATACACCGATCCGCTCGTATAGTGTCATCGAATCTCTTCCTCCGGCGACAATACCAAATTGCGTCCTGTTCCAAGGAAGCCGCCCGACCGGTGCCTTGATCTCACCTACTGCCGGCGAGACGATACCATGTGCGAGAGCCTGATATTTTTTCTCCACAACGCGCTCTTTAAACTGCTTCTGCAGAGCTGCGAATGACTCAGGTGTCTTAGCCAGTACGAGCACACCTGAAGTCTCTTTATCAAGCCGGTGCACGACACCACCTCTGTCATAAAAATCATTTTCAGGATCTTTTACTTCAGGAATGACCAGATTCATATATTTCTCTGACCAATCCTGGACGGTGTCCCCTTTTGTCGTCTCTGAACGGTTTACAGTGATCCCGGCGTGTTTGTTTATAACCAGCATCTGATCGTCTTCAAAGAGAATTTGTATAAGTGTTTCTGACATATTATTTTTTTACTTTTGAAAAAATGTACTCTTGCTTAATAAAAAAGAGAAGCGAGATAAGAAAAGTACTAAGTGAGATGATATCAGCGATGCTGAGTGAAAACACGCCTTTATTGATACTATGAAACACGCTCGTCAGAAATATCA
>JBDKFM010000066.1:0-5545 GCA_039798685.1 Candidatus Parcubacteria bacterium
CCGTAATTACCGATCAGAGGATATGTGAGCACCAGGATCTGGCCTTTATATGAAGGGTCAGTAATGCCTTCAGGGTATCCTACCATTCCTGTTGAAAAAACGACTTCTCCTCCGCGACTGACATGTGCTCCGAATGAATTTCCCTCAAGTGTCGTTCCGTCTTTAAAAATAAGATGTCCTGTCATAGTAAAAAAAATCCGAAATCCGATTTTCGAAGTCCGAAACAACACTAAAATTGATCTTGCTTCGTATTTCTAATTTCGTGCTTCGAATTTACTTTATTCTTCCGAGTACCAGCGCTAAAAGCGCCATTCTGATATACATTCCGTTACGAATCTCAGCTTTCAGATACACTGCCCGTTCATCTGAGTCTACCTCTGGTAGAATCTCCCCTACTCTCGGGAGAGGATGCATGATAATCATTTGCTTATTCCCCTTCTCCTCCAGTAGATTGGGTGTGAGAATAAACGCGTGTTTCACTTTTTCGTACTCATCAAGAGAAGTAAAACGTTCTTTTTGTACACGTGTCCAGTACCAAAAATGTGCATCCTTCGGGATTTCGTTTTCAGATTCTATTTCAATAAGGGTGAGTCCTTGATCTTTGTAATAAGAAAAATCGCCTTTTGTGAGGCGAAGCTTTTCCGGAGAGAGGAGATAGAGTGTATTCTGCTTATAAATACTAAGTCCCGCGAGGAGTGAGTGCACTGTTCTTCCGTTGAGTATATCACCGGCAATAACGCCTTTGAGGTGGTCGAGTTTTCCGAATTTTTCATAAATCGTGTAGAGGTCAAGTAGCGCCTGTGTTGGGTGCTCACCGACCCCGTCTCCTGCATTGATAATCGGTACATGGAGCGCAGCATTTGCTGCTTTGAGTGCGGTACCTGCATCAGGATGCCGGATTACGATTGCATCAGAGTATGCTTCAAATACTCGGATCGTATCTTCAAGTGTCTCCCCTTTCGCAACAGATGAAAATTGCTGGGGGTTTTGAATCTCAAGCGTCTGACCTCCGAGTTGTTTTACTGATGCGGCAAATGACCCGAACGTTCTGCTTGAAGGTTCATAAAAAAGAAGGGTAACAATGTTACCCTTTAAAATATCTGATGCTCTCGCATGCTTGGCAATATCTGCCATCTTCTTTGTGTGCTTGAAAAGAAGATGTAGGCTTTTTTGGTCAAATTGGGAAAGAGAAAGAATGTCCTGGCCGTAGAATTTTCCATTTATGTGGGTAGAATTGATGGAATTTGCCATAAAAAATCAGAGCATGTGTCCGCTTGTTGGCGAGATTGGCTCTGAGATTAAACTATACTAAGATGTCAGGTTTTTGTCAACCCGCAGTATTGAGATCTGCCGTTTCTGCTGCAGCAATGACGTTTCTCAGGAGCATAGCGACATTCATCGGTCCGACTCCACCTGGAACTGGTGTGTAGTAAGATGCAATCTCTTTTATCTCGTCTTCTTCATAATCGCCGTGTAGTTTCCCGTCAGTTCCCCTGAACATGCCGATACTCAGCAGTATCACTCCCTGCTTGATGTCAGTTGCTGATACAGTTCTGAGTTTTCCAACACACGAGATGATGATATCTGCTTCTCGTTTTATGCGATCCGGATGCTCGGTTTTGCTGTCTATGATTTTTGGTATTGTCCCGAGAGATTGTAATTTTCTGATAATCGGTGCACCGCCCGTCTCACCTTTTCCGATAACAACACAGTTTTTTTTATTTAACCATGGTTCGAATGCTTCATCTTTATCGATTTTGGTTTCCTGCTGATGAATAAATTTCAGAATCTCTTCAACCCCTTCTGCAATGGGAGCAGTAAACGACGATTTTTCATGAAACCCATCGACATCTTTTTTTGGATCAGTTTCATCTATCAGTCGTTTCACATCTATCTGATGTGGCAAGGGTTGCTGAATGATGATGCCGTGAAGAGACGTATCAGTGTTGCACATGTGAAGATCCTGAAGCAGCATCTCTGTTGTGGCATCCTTGTCATACCTCTTGATCGTAACCTTCATGCCGATTGCTTCTCCCTTGAGCTGTTTTTGTTTTACGTATGCTGCTGATGCAGGATCATCTCCCACAAGAAATACTGCAAGATGAGGGGTGATATGTTTGTCTCTGAGTTTTTCGACTGCGAGTGCGAGGTCTTCAAGGAATGCGTTTGCGAGATGTTTCCCGTCGACTTTCATGTTAGCCTTCTGTGGTTTGAATACAGGTTGCTGAGACTACTTTATCTGATTTATCTGAGAACCGCATCAGGATAACCCCTTGCGTATCACGTGAAAGTTTTGGAATCTGTGAGAGAGGAAGCTTCACAACCTGACCCTTGAGTGACGTCATAATCACTTCATTGCAGTTTGTCGGGATCACCTGAGAGACAACGACCTTTCCGGTTTTTGGTGAGACTTTTGCAACTTTAATCCCCTGCCCCGCTCTGTTTTGACCGCGGAAGAGATCTGCTGAGGTTCTTTTGCCGAGTCCATTTTCCATGAGTGTCAGGAACTCAGGCTTCTCGCCTTTTGTGATGACATCCATTCCGATGACAACATCATCTCCGACAAGTTTTATACCCGAAACTCCCATCGTTGCGCGTCCGAGTGGTCTGACTGATTTTTCAGAGAAACGGATCACCTTTCCTTCATGTGTGACGATAAAGACATCATCTTCTCCGTGAGTCAGGTTGCTCCATACAAGTTCATCGTTTTTATCTAGTTTGATAGCAACGATTCCATTCCTCCTGATATTTTCGAACTCTTTGAGTGCTGTTTTTTTGACAGTTCCCTTTCGTGTGGTCAGGAAGATGTATCTGTCTTTTGTATCCTTGCCGTAGGTGACAAATGATTCTACTTTTTCACCTGCCTCGATATTCAGAAGATTTACGATTGCTGTTCCTTTTGAGATCCTACTGCTTTCTCCTATATCAAATGCGCGGATTTGATATACCTTACCTTTGTTCGTGAAGAAAAGAATATTATCATGTGTCTGCGCAAATCGGATGAGATAAATTGCATCTTCGTCTTTCGTCGTCATTCCCTTGACTCCCTTCCCTCCCCGTTGTTGCGTGTGGAAGCTGTTGAGAGATTGCCTTTTGATATACCCGGTATTTGTCAAAGTAATTACGGTCGATTCGTTCGGGATGAGGTCTTCATCTGAGAACTCACCGATTTTCCCTTTGTGCACTTTTGTCCGCCTTTCATCAGCATATTTTTCTCTCAGTTTTTTCAATTCATCCTTGATGACTGAGAGTATTTTTTCAGGATGAGCAAGAAGATCCTCAAGATATGCGATTGTTTCCCGTACCATCGCCAGTTCATCTTCAATTTTCTGACGTTCTAGTGCTGCGAGTCTCCTCAACTGCATATCAAGAATCGCAGTAGCCTGAATTTCCGAGAGTTTAAATTTAGTCATTAAATTCTGCTTCGCAGATTCTTGGTCTTTTGATTCTCTAATAGTCTTTATGACCGCATCGATATGATCAACAGCGATTTTCAGTCCTTCGAGAATATGGAGACGAGCCTGTGCATGGCGAAGCTCAAACTCAGATCGTCTTCTCACAACGACATAACGGTGCTTGAGATATTCTTCGACAATAATTTTGAGATTCAACGTCTGTGGCGTGCCGTCAACGAGTGCAACCATATTTGCAGGGAATGTCGTCTGAAGTGCTGTGTGCTTAAAAAGATTATTCAGAATTTTTTTCGGTACTGCGTCACGTTTCAGTTCGATGTAGATACGTAGTCCCCTTCTGTCTGACTCATCTCTGAGATCAGCGATGCCTTCAATCTTCTTTTCTTTTGCCAGATCAGCAATTCTTGCGACAAGTTGTGCCTTATTTACCTGGTACGGGAGCTCTGTGACGATGATCGCTGATTTTCCTTGTCCGATGTCTTCAATCTCTGCTTTTCCTCGTATGATGATTTTTCCGCGACCTGTCATGTAGACGTTTTTAATCTCTGTTGCGTCATAGATAGTACCTGCAGTCGGGAAATCAGGTCCTTTGACAAACGTGAGGAGTTCATCAATAGTCACATCGGATGTGAGTGTCACCTGCTCTTTCGTCACTGATGAGTCTTTGCTTTCTGATTTTTTCGGAAGATTGAATTTCGTTTTTCCGATTGTATACACAATTGCATCGATGACTTCACCGAGATTATGAGGAGGAATTTTTGTCGCCATACCAACGGCAATTCCCTCTGATCCCATGAGGAGTAGATTTGGCAGCTTTCCCGGGAGATAGACTGGTTCATCCCGTGTTGCGTCAAACGTCGGTACATAATCGACGGTTTCCTTGTCGATATCGACGAGAAGCTCTGCTGCGATTGCCGCCATTCTCGCCTCGGTATAACGCATAGCTGCCGGCGGATCTCCGTCAATTGAGCCGAAGTTACCTTGTCCGTCGATGAGTGGATATCGCATCGAGAAATCCTGTGCCAGACGCACGAGAGCATCGTAAATCGGCGCATCGCCGTGAGGGTGGTAATTACCCATGACTTCTCCGGCAACTTTTGCGCTTTTCACATATTTTGAGGAGTGAGTCAGGCCCATCTCGTGCATCGCAAAGAGTATGCGTCTGTGGACTGGTTTTAGGCCGTCTCTGACGTCAGGGAGCGCACGGGAGACGATAACAGACATCGCATAGTTCAGATACGATTTCTTCATCTCCTGTGTAATATTTACCTGTTGTAATTTTCCAATTTGCATAGTCGTTTTATAGAGCACTCAACAACCAGCATTTAGCAAAGAAAAAAACGTTGCTAAACGCTAGACGCTAATAGCTCTTCACTATTTTGTCATTCCTTTTGTGACCGCTTCTTCAGCTTTGTCTTTTCCTAACCAATTTTTAATCTTTACCCACTTTCCCGGTTCGAGTGTCTTGTAATTCTCGAAAAAGTGCTTCATTTTATTCTTAATTGCGTCAGGTACATCTTCAATTGAAGTAAAGCTTCCGAAGAACGGATCAATTTTCATGGTCGGTACTGCGAGAATTTTCGTATCAATCCCCTCTTCATCCTCCATCTCAAGCATTCCGATAACAACTGATGGTATCACAACTCCCGGTGCAACTGCGTGCTCGCTCATGACGAGTACATCGACGGCATCACCGTCTTCAGCCAAGGTATTTGGGATGAATCCATAGTTGAACGGATAGCTCATGGCGGTATGGAGAAAACGGTCCACAAAGATCATTCCTGACTCCTTGTCTACCTCATATTTGATATTTGAATCCTTTGGGATCTCGATAACGACATTTACTTCTGATGGTGGATTTTTACCAATTTTTAGTTTACTTAGATTCATAGAGTTTCACCTCCTTAAATATCCAATTGCGCTGTAATAGCGTTTGTTTGGATAAAATGTTTGCGTGGTGGTACTTCATCTCCCATGAGCATGGTAAATGTTGCATCTGCATCTTCTACATCAGCAATGTTTATTTGCTTAAGTACTCTGTTTGCCGGATTCATCGTCGTTTCCCAGAGCTGTTCGGCATTCATTTCTCCTAGTCCTTTATATCTTTGTATTGAGATATTTCCCGTGCCTGT
>JBDKFM010000067.1:0-5401 GCA_039798685.1 Candidatus Parcubacteria bacterium
GCATAAATTATCTCAATCGCAATCGTCATTCCCTCTTTGAGAAGCGGCGTCTTCTCAATCGGTCGCTCAAGAAAACCCGGCACCTCAGGATCCTCATGGAGCTCCCTTCCCACACCGTGTCCGACCAGATTCCGAACTATAGAATACCCTTCTTTCTCAACAATACTCTGGATTACCTGTGAGATATGCCCAACCCTGTTTCCAGCCTTCGCAACAGCTATAGCCTCCTTAAGCGCATGTTTTCCAGTCGCAAGAAAGTGTTGCTTCCTGCTCCGATCCGGATCCTTCGGATCATCCAAATAGATTGTCTCAGCCATATCCGTATGAAAACCTCCGTAAAACACACCACAATCTATACAGACGAGATCTCCTGGGTTAAACTCCTTCTTGGTCGGAATACCGTGCACCACGACCTCGTTGGTCGCGACACAGATCGTATTATGGTACCCTTTTACCCGTTTAAATCCCGGCTCTCCTCCCTTTTTTGTAATTAATTGCTCCGCAACCTCATCAATTGCCAACTCCGTGACTCCCGGCTTGATATTTGCCAACGTCTCAAAAAGCACGTTTGCAAGCATCTTACCGCCAATTCTCATCTTCGCAATCTGATCTGATGACTTGATATGAATCATGCTGTAACTCCCATCTTTACAAGTAATGCGTCAATCTGAGCATGAAATTCCGCGAGTGTCGTATTATTCTCAAGAATATAATCTGCCATCGCAATCGGTCCGCTTTTATTGAGCCTCTCAATCTCCGCAAAATCCCTTGCTCTCGCCTGCATTTCTGTCAGCGGACGCACTTTCCGGTGTTGTAATCTATCATAGCGGATAGAAGGACGGACAAATACATACACCATATGCAAGTTTGAAAACTTTTCTGAGAGATATGTATACTCCTCCCATGAATACAGCCCATCTATCACAACAACCTTGTGACTCTCCAAACACTCCAGAATCCTCTCCTCAGAACGTACTGCAAATGCTGCCATTCCTAGCTCTTTCCGGATTTTTTCTCTAAACATTTGTTCATTTTCAGGAGTGAGGGGAAGATTCATCGAGGCCAAGCCGTCTTCTGCTACCTGACCGAAACGGACTGTCGCAAAACCTTTTTCCTTGAGGTATGCTGCCGCCTCAGACTTTCCGGACCCCGGCATTCCGACAAAAGCGAGCAATATACGGGATGTAATGACGTCATTTTGCATGGACATTGAGGTGTTTTAGTATATCTTTTTGAATCTCCTCGATCTCACGTTCACCATTGATCTCAAGCAGCTGTCCTTTTCTCCGGTAATACTCAATCACAGGGTCAGTAAATTTATGAAACACCTCAATTCTCTTACGGATCGCAAGCAGCGTATCATCTTCCCGTCCCCCATCATCGCGGTAGGCAAGCCTCCAAAGAATTTCTTTATCTGAGACTTTCAAATAAATCACTTTATCAACCCCGTTCTTAAACTTCTGTGCCTGTCCGAGCGTACGGGGAAATCCGTCAAGAATATATCCATGCTGATAGATTGGTCTCTTAAGATAGCCACTGACAATCTCGAGCGTCTTTGCATCAGAGATCAGAAGCCCCGCATTCATGACCAACTTAATCCTTTTTCCAATAGGCGTATGCTCCTTGGCGATATCACGAAAAATATGCCCAGTTGAAAGATAATGCACTTTAAATTTTTTTGAGAGGAGGTTTCCTTGTGTTGATTTTCCCGCCCCCGGCATGCCGATTAAAATAATTTTCATCTTATTTTTTTAAAAAAGATTCGTAATTACGCATCACGAGTTGTGCTTCAATCGCTTTTACTGTCTCGAGCACAACACTTACCACTATTAGTATACTCGTTCCGCCTAGAAGAAGTGTCTGTACTCCCGTTAAGGAGAGAGCAAGAGCAGGAAGCACCGCAATAAGACCCAGGAAAAGCGCACCGACAAGGGTAATTCGGGTCAGCACATAATTCAGATAGGACGCGGTTGGTGCCCCCGGCCTAATCCCGGGAAGGAAACCACCTGATTTCTGGATGTCCTCAGAAATTTTCTTTGGATTGAAAATAATCGCCGTATAAAAATATGTAAAACCGACAACTAACAAAAAGTACGTAATATTATAAAGTGCTCCGTTCGGATTAAATGCCGTATTTAGTGAAAGAGCAAATGAGCTGATCGCTGGATTTTTTGAGAGCGCAAGATACTGACCAAGAAGTGTCGGCAACAAAACGAGTGACACGGCGAAAATAATAGGGATTACGCCCGCCTGATTTAAACGTAGCGGAAGATGCGTTGATTGACCCCCATACATCTTATTGCCACGAACACGTTTTGCATAAAAGACTGTTACCTGACGCACTGCTTCTCCGACAAAAACAACTGATGCAACAACGAGCACTCCCATCACGGCAAAAATAAGAAGATTCATACTATTCTCAGCAGATGCTGTCGTGAGTGTTTGGCCCAGAACAACAGGAATTCTCCCTACAATTCCGGCAAAAATCAAAACTGAAATACCGTTTCCCACGCCCCGCTCAGTAATCAACTCACCAAGCCACACAAGAAACAAAGTCCCGGCAGTCATTGTTGCCATAAAAACAATTAGTTCAAGCGGTGATAAGACTGCGATGATCTGCTGACTACGAAGAAGTGCATACATACCAATAGACTGCAATAAAGCCAACGGAACAGTCAAAAATCTCGTATACTGGTTAATTTTTCTTCTCCCTGACTCTCCTTCTTTTGAGAGCTCTTCGAGCTTAGGAAAAATCATGGTAAAGAGCTGAAGAATAATTGAGGCATTGATGTAGGGATTTAACCCGAGTGCAATTATGGAAAAATTAGTGAGTGTCCCTCCTGAAAAAATATCCAAAAGTCCGAGAAATTGATTCTGTGAGAAAAGGTTCTTCAGCGCGGCAATATTTACACCGGCAACGGGGATATGTGCAAAGATACGAAAAACCAGAAAGACTAATGCAGTGAAAAGAAGTTTCTTTTTTACCTCGGGAGTTGCGATTGCATTTCGCAACACGTTTATGACGCTATTCATGCCGCGACTGTTCCTTGTGCACTCTCAATTTTTTTTCTTGCTTGCGCTGAAACAGGCACATTGACAGTAAGTGACACGGAAATCGTGCCATCTCCAAGAATTTTCACACCTCTTCGTCGCGCCTCCTGCTCATCAACGAGACGAAGCTTTATCAATGAATCAAGATCTACGACAGTTCCCTTCGGCAATTTTTCCAGTGACTGAAGATTGACAATAAGCGGCTTTGCAAAGATAACCTTATTTCGCGATTTTCCTCTCAAAAAAGGCATACGCTTTGAAAGCGGCACTGCTCCTCCCTCAAAATGCAATGCAATTGATGAGTGTCGAGCCTTCTGCCCCTTTGTTCCCCGTCCCGATGTTTTGACACGTCCTGACCCGTGTCCCTGCCCAAGACGCTTTTTACTTTTCTTTGTAATTGATGTCAATGTATGTAATGCCATATCCTATGCTTTCTGTGTCGTCTTTTTTGCTTCTTGTCGAGCTGAAAGTATACGTAGCGCTTCCATTGTCGCATAGACGTTGCTAAGCTGATTTCGTGTACCAAGCACTTTTGATGAAATATTCTGAATTCCCGCCTTTGACACAACTGCACGAACGGCACCGCCCGCAATAATACCACTTCCCGGAGGTGCTGGCTTCAACATCACCCTTGCAGCTCCAAGCTTGATATCGACACGAAAAGGAATCGTGCCATCTTTGATCGGTACATAAACGAGATGTTTTCTCGCCAAGAGAAGCCCTTTTCTGATCGCCGACGCGACATCAGGCGCTTTCCCAAGCCCGACCCCCACTCGTCCTTTTTTATCTCCGACAACAGTCAGCGCTGAAAATCCGACATTACTTCCTCCCTTTGTCTTTTTGGAGGTACGATTTATTTTGACGACCTGCTCATCAAACTCATCGTGCGACTGTTGCAACATCTGTTGTGGCGTTGGTCTCATCATTAGAATTTAAGCCCCCCTTCTCGTGCCCCTTCAGCAATCGCTTTTACACGACCATGATAGGCATAACTTCCTTTATCAAATACAACGCTTTCTATCTTCTTCTCAAGCGCTTTTTTTGCAAGAGCAATTCCGAGCTCTTTGGCAATGTTTGTTTTTCCGGTTACTTTTGCAACAAGCTTATCAGAAACACCAAGAAGCGTCTCCTGCTTCTTATCGTCAATAAGCTGTGCATACATATGCGCATTTGAACGAAAAACACTCAACCTCGGACGCGATGCAGTTCCCAGTATTTTCCCCCTGATTCTTCGCTCTCTTCTTTTTCCTCCGATAACTGCCTGATTCATATTACTTTGCTCCTCCTACTGCTTTTGCTGCTTTTCCGGCCTTTCGCCTGATATGCTCACCAACATACTTAATTCCTTTTCCCTTGTAGGGCTCCGGTGGACGTACTTTTCTGATTCTCGCTGCAACATCACCGATTACCATCTTATCAACCCCTGCGATAGTGATAATATTCTCAGCAACACTAAACGTCACGCCAGCAGGAGGCGCAACTTTTACCGGATGAGAGAACCCAAGCGATAATACAAGATCCTGTCCCTGAACAACTGCCCGATATCCAACTCCAACAAGCTCAAGCTTTTTCTGAAATCCTACATCTACTCCCTCAACCATATTGGCAAGCGTCGCACGTGTCAGACCAAAAAGCGCCCTAGTAAGAGGACTCCCTTCAGTATCCTGCATAACCGTAACAGTACCCTCTTCTTTCTTTACCGAGATTCCCTTCGGAAGAGAGAATGCAAGCTCTCCTTTTCCGCCTTTTACTGTCACAACTCCGTTTTCAATAAGAAACGAAACTGAATCTTTTACCTGAATTGGTAATTTTCCTATTTTTGACATAGTTTATTGTATTTTGAAAAGCAACTCTCCGCCAATATTCTTTTTTAATGCCTCCCGGCCACTCATAATTCCCTGCGATGTTGAGATTACAGACAATGCGTCATCACGAAGCAATTTCCTCAGAGACTGCGCATCGACATGCACCCTAAGTGATGGTTTTGAGATAATATCAACCACCTTAAATGCCGGCTTTCGTCGCACATACCGAAGCGATGCAACGAGAATTCGCTTCCCCTCAACCTCATCTTCTTTCACCTCTGACAGAAGCTGCTTCTTCACGAGCAGGAGACCAATTGCCTTATTAATATTGGCATAGGGAGCCGTCACCGTCTTCCTGTTTGCCATATACGCATTTTTGATCTGAATGATAAAATCTGCAACTGAATAATTCATAGTATTATAGTGAAAACACTACCAACTCGCCTTGTATACTCCCGGCAACTGCCCTTTCGCTGCAAGTTCCCGAAAACACATACGGCAAAGTCCGAATCGTCTGATAAATGACCGTGATCTCCCACAAAGAT
>JBDKFM010000068.1:0-5376 GCA_039798685.1 Candidatus Parcubacteria bacterium
AACTGATCCCCGTCATAAGCTCCTGTTGTCTCTTGTTTGCCTGTCTGTGTTGCAGGATGCGCTGTTGTAGGTTAATGGTTTTGAGTGCTCCCTTGATATTTTCTGTTGCGCTATCGAGCGTGATCATGCGTGAGGCAAATTTTGCTAGCTCAGCTTCTTTTACGGTTTGTTCGATAAGTGAGGTAAAGATCTGTTGTTCAAAAAACATCATCACTTGTTCAAGAGACGGTTCGAAGAGGTACTTAATTTGTGGTGCGGTTTTATCTGCTGCGAGCTCTTCTTTTTCTTCTCCGATTACGTCAAGCATCGTTGGCTGCTGTACACCGACTGATATAAATTTTCCATAAAAAATATAGATTTTTTCATATTGAATGAGGAAGCTTGCGAGCTTCTCAACCTCAATCGGATCTGCATCAACATCAGGGAAGTCAAAATAGGAGTACTGCCGGTTCGTGTTCCGTTCTTCAAAGAGCCTGCGCCCAAGTCTCCCGATGATTGCGATGTCAGACTCTGTTTTTGCCGTAAATGCGATAAACTGCTCAGTGATTCGCGGAACAATGTCTCCATACAGTCCGGCATTTGAAGAAATAAGGAGTGTGACAGATTTTCCGTTTCGTTTGATCATGGTCAGTACCCGCTGATTCGCAATCCGTTTTCGCTGCATGATAGTGAGAATCTGTGTGCGGTAAGAGGATTTAATCTGTTGATACATACCACCAAGCCCTTCGTTGAATACTCGGCTTGCAAGTACCACACTCCGGTTTTTGCGCATTCGGTTTGCCGCGATTTCCTCGTATGCCTCAATCAAGGTTTTGAGATTTGTCAGTCTATTGAGTTCTGCTTTGAGCTCCTGATTATTAATCATATTTTTATGCCTGCATCCTGCAGCATCTTGACACCCTGTTTGCCGATGACGGTAAGGAGGGAATTGAGGGACTCTTCTTTCTCAATTACTTGCGTAATCTGTTTTTTAAATTCAGGCTTGGTTTCGTATGCGATGATAATGTTTGACATGTTTTGTTTTAGTTGATCTGGTGTTTTATCTTTCCATACTCCGAACCAAATGAGTGCGAAAAGAAAGATCTGGAGATTTACTTCGAGAACTACCTCAGATGTCTGATCAAAAAATGCAGTGATCTGGTCTCCTGTGAGAAGTGTATTTTTAATGGTTGAGCTTGTCTCGGCTCCAAAATGTGCGAAGTTCTCGATGCGTTCGCGGAGCGTGAGAAATGAGGTGAGTTCCCGGTTGATGGTGCGGCGGAGGTTCGTTTGAGTTTGGCGACCGACACGGGTGACTGAGAGAAAAGAGTTTACGGCTGGACGTCGTCCTTTTGCGAACAGATCGACGTCAAAATAGATATGTCCGTCAGTCATTGACATGAGATTGGTCTGAATGTACCCGGTTATGTCTCCCTGAACTGTCTCAACGACCGGGAGGCAGGTGATTGCAGTCTCACCATTTTTTTTGCCAAAATTTCCTGCCCTCTCAAGCAATTTCGCATGAGTATAAAATATGTCCGCCGGATACGCATTTCTGCCCGGAAAGCGTTTTCCGAGGAGTGAGATTTCTCTGTAAAATTTTGCATGGGTGTTCAGATCGTCGAGGACAAGAAGAACGTCATTTCCGCGGTCCTTGAAGTACTCAGCCATCGTCATCGCCGCAAATGGGGCGATATAGATCGTGCTGAGAGGATCGTCAGCGAGAGCAGCCATGACAACAACCTGATCCATAATTTCTTTTTTGATGAAGTACTCTTCTGCTTGTTTGATATCAAATTTTTTCTTGCCTATTGCCGCATAGATACAGATAACGCCTTTTCGTGCCTGAGTGTAGATCGTCTGAAGAAGAAAGTTCGTTTTTCCAGTTTTTCTGTCGCCGATCACAAGTTCCCGTTGGCCACGCCCGAGAGGTATAAGCATATCGACGAGTGAGACACCGGTTTCGAGTGGTTTTGTGATTTTCCGCCTCATCGCAATAGTTGCAGGTTCGACATCGATCGGCCTTCTGTCTTCAGGAAGTTTAAATGGCCTGAGCTTATCAAGGAGATTGCCGAATGGGTCTATGAGTTGGCCGAGATATTCTGCCCCTACAGGTATATCGGTGACGGTGTTGGTGCGGAGTTTTGAGAACACAAATATCTCTGCTTCTCCTTCTTCGATATATGAAGCCTGTCCACGTTCTCCGGTTTCAAACTGTACCAGTTCACGGGGTCTAAGGCCGGGGAGTCCGCTCACATACGCCATTGACTCAAGCGAGCGGGTAGTAAATCCCATCTCTTTTGTTTTTTCGAGTAAGGCAGCAAAGGTGTTCATGAGTATGCAGTAACTAGTATATGGTATTTCATAAATCGGAGAAAGAGGGGGTTCATGATGAAGAGGGATTAGTGGAGAAAACTGCGTATCTCGTTCTCTTTTGCTTCGAAGAGGATAGTAAGTTTTTTCTTCACCGACTGGTCGGTATATTTTCCCTCAAAGACGATTACCGCACCTCCGACGAGGTCGGGATTATATGCGATTTCCGTGATGACGTCTTGACCGAATTCCTGCTTGATCCGTTCACAGATTTCGAGAACAGTTTTCCGAGTCGGACTGAATGCGAGCGTGAGGGAGAGCGTACGTGCAGCGCGGATTTCGTGTTGTAATTTCATCAGTGCGACTCGGACTTCTTCCTGGTGGGTAAGTGATGTATTTGTTAGTGTAATATAGTTTTTGATTTCTTTTGATATATTCTCTGGAAATGTTTCTTCGAGTATATTGAGGATGTCTTTTCTCTCAATGCTGTAGATATCGGCGAGGAACGTATCGATCCTCTCGATAAATTCTTGTGCGTCTTCGGCCGTGTAGATTGCGTTCAGGATTGAGTGTGCCTGATCAGTCGGTGGTTGTTCCATAGCGTTATTCTTTTATCGTAATTTCCCGTGCAGCATCCTGAATTGCCTGAGTAACGAGTGACTCATGGTCACTTTGTGTGAGTGATTTTCCGACAACAAGGCTGACAACGTTTTTCAGGAGGGGATAGACGGACGCATCAATCATCTTTAGTTTTTCCAGTTTGTATTTTTCAATTTCTTCTTCGGCTTTCGCATATTCTTGTTCGATTCTCTCTCTCATGATAGCGTGAGCGTCGATTGTCTCTCCCTTGAGCGATTTGGTAAAATCCTGCATCTCTTTTGTGGCTATCTCTGCAGCGTCAGCTGAGACTTTCTCAAAGCTTTTAATATCCTGATTCCGGAGCTTCTCAAGAGCCTCAAGGTAGTTTTTGCTGAAGCGGTCGTTCATCGTCTCGGTATTTTTTTGTTGTTGTATAAGGAGTGCGTCAAGTGTGTTTCTGAGCTTGTCAGCTTCACTTCCTTTGTCCGCTTGTGTTGCTGAGAGAAGTTCTTTTGCCTGTTTTGCGACGTCTTCGATGACCTGCGTGTTTTGTCTATGAGTGTGTTCGAGGATCTCAGTCGCTTTTTGATTGACTGCATCATGGAGATGGAGTTTCTCCCGCTCAGCCTGCTCAATTTTTTTGATCAGATGATTATACGACTGGATGATAAAGAGAATTACAGCAGAAAGTCCGAGGACAGCAGTCACTAAGAGAATAAAGATGGCAGGATTTATTAACATACTTTCAAATGTATAGATTCAATGACAACTCTCTTTTATATTTTTTGTGTGAAACGTGATACTTCATAATGTGAGAATTAAATATGCAACTCCCAAGCCTACTGCCATGGTTGCAAGTGTCAGTATTGAATTAATAATAACGCTTACCATGATCACTCGTCCAGCGAGAGGATTTCTCCCGAGTGCTTCAACACCAGAACGCGTCACGCGCCCGAAATAGCCCATGCCAATTCCAAATGACAGAAGTACCGCTAACGCTGCGAAAATATAGCGTAGGGTCGTTCCAGCGCTTAGGAAGGGCGCAGTAAGAGCAAGGTTGAGATTGTCCAGAAGATTTGTTCGGAGTCCTGTTACGCTGCTTTGAAATGCGAAGTTTAAGGTGACGAGGATTTTCCCAACTGCCTCCGGGTTGCTGTTGCTATAACCTTCAAGCGCAGTTCCGACGACATACCCGTCCTGAGTTGCTCTTTGTCCGACTCCTTTGACCTTGGATGTTGCGATCAGATCGCCGGTTTTAATTGCACCATTTTGCGTAGAGACTCGAACGTATGCTTTCCCGGTGCTGACAACATACTTATCGCTCGCTGCATTTCCCGTGCGCTTCTCAAGAGTAATTGCAGGGCTGTCGGTAATGATTCCGAAGATTTGCGGATCGTATGCACGGTCAGCAAGTTTGTATCCATTTGCCGCGAATGTGATGATGTCTCCATCTTTTGCATTTTTGTCTGAGATTTTGATAAGTGTTGCAACCCCAAGTCCGAAGTCGGAAACCGGGGTCGTTGTAGTTTGTTGCGCGAGGGCAGAGGGGGCGAAGCTAAGAAGCGCCCACATGGCGAGGAAAATAAGGAGTGTGTTTTTCATGGACAGTGAACCTCAGTCAGTATATTTTTATTTCCAGAAAGTGTCAATTTTTGAAGACTCGGTCCGTTGCTATTTTGCATATGTGTAATACATTTTTTTATGCCGTTTTATCCGCTGATATATACGTGAAATTGTTGAGGCTGAAAGTTGGACATTTTGCTTTGTGAGAAAAAGTCGGATTTGCTTTTGATTTGCGTCAGGATTGTGTTCAGTAAATCTCTCGATGAGAAGGAGCGTCTGATAATTCCACTTAGTCTTTTTTGCCGTTTTTGGCTTTCGGGATGCAGAATCTCTCAGGCTCAGAAGATTTCCTGGAATGTATCGCTTCTTCCAGTGATAAAACGTGCTCGGAGAGATATGAAAGTATTTGCACGTGTGACGTATGTTCTTACTCTTCTCGAAATGAAGAAACCACGCGAGGCGATCCTGGGCACTAAAGACAGACTGACTTTTTATAACCGTCATTGTATCAGTGTAGCGCAGTCATAGGAGAATGACTAGAGGTGTATGGGATGTGTATGAAAACTTGAACGTGCTGAAGGATTACATGCGATGATGGATCAGAAGATTATGTAAAAATGATGGAAAATTATCACAAAAGACAAAAAGTGAATATTTGCCTGTCAAGACAGGATATTATTTTTTTAAAAAACGACTAGCAAAAGAGTGCGGAAACTGCTTAATGATATTTTGTAAGAGAGCTGAATGTTTGATATGAGTGAGCGTAGGGAAGCGTGTCGTATCCGTTGATTTGGAAATGGTGATCATGATAGGAAAATACTGACTTATAGTCATAGTTAAATATGTGAATGTAATGCGTGTAATATGATGTGTTATTTTATGTTTTGATATATTTCTGAAGAAAAGAAAATATTTTACTTTCGTGATGAAGTTATTCAGCTA
>JBDKFM010000069.1:0-5149 GCA_039798685.1 Candidatus Parcubacteria bacterium
TAACCCTTCTCTCCCAACTTCCTCATCACCAAAATCCAATATCGCAGACTTCACTGCTGCACCTTTCATTTTCTGAGCAAGCTTTATAAAATCATCATATTCATCCTGCTTGATATCCGTATCAATGCTTCCTTTAAATACATCAATAAGACTCACAACTTTCACCGGATTTAAAAATGTATCAGCAGACAGCAGTTTGTCTTTAAATGCCTGAATTACTTTCTCCTGACGCTTCGACCTTGCAAAATCCGATCCCTCCCTCCCGAGGGCATGTCGAGAACGCACAAATTTGAGCGCAGTGGTTCCGTCCATATGTGTCACACCGGGATCAAAATGCAGATGCTCATACCGGCAAGGAAATGCCTCCGACTCTGTTGCGCTGTCTGTTGCAATTTGGGCAGAAAGACTCGCTATCTCATCATCATTTTTTCCACAGGCATCTTCCTCTTTTCCTGAGATCGGGTATGCATAATCATCAAGCACTCTATCAACAGTAATCTCTAAACCTCCCATCATATCAACTGCTTTCACAAATCCGTCAAAATCGATTCGCAAGCCGTAATCAATCTGTTGACCTAAGATGTCAGAAACAACAGCTTTTGTGAGTTTCAAACCCCCTGCATTTTCCTTATCCTGACCTGTCGAATAAGCACTATTTATTTTTGCCTGCAACGTCGGTACCCAAAGATCACGGGGAATTGAGACTAATGTCATCTTTTTTAACCTAGGATCTATGCTGACAAAAATTATTGTATCGGTGAGATTCGGCCCTTCATGTGATCCGCCTCCGATTCCCAATAATAAAATATTCACCCTGTTATCCGTATCCTTAAGACTTATACCTTTATTAAATACCGTCTGCGCACCTACTGATCCGAGGGTGAGAAGGATAGGAACGACTTTTACAAGAATAAAAAATGCTAGACCCGCAAGAAGAATGTATAGAAGAATTTTTTTCTGTTTTGCGTCTCGGTTTGCAAGTCGTGATCTCATCAAATTCTCATTATGCATTTGCAACAATACTGCTAAATACCTCCGGATCAAGACTCGCCGATCCCACAAGTACACCATGTATATCTTCCGTGCTTGTAAAGGAATGAACATTTGCCGCAGTCACACTTCCACCATAAAGCACTGTATGCACACCAAACGTCTCCTTTATTGAGCGAGCTGTACTCCCGGCATTTTCCGGACTATCAGGTTCACCTGTACCGATTGCGAATACCGGTTCATATGCGACAAGTACCACTCCTTTCGGAATACTGTCTTCTACCCCCTGAACACAAAATATCGACTGAAGCCCCGATGCGAGTGCCATATCTACTTTATTCTGCAACATTTGATCATCTTCGTGAAAATATTTTCTCCTCTCAGAATGACCAATAAGTACATACGACGCAATTTCTGATACCTGCTCTGCTGAGACTTCTCCCGTATATGCTCCCTTCGGGAAAGGGGATAAATTTTGTGCTCCCAGCGAAATCGGAAGCCCGCTCTTTTTGATCCATTCTGCAAGAAACGCCATTACCGTAAACGGAGGACATATAATCACTTCTTTTTCTGAAAACGCGACTTTTCCAGATGCATCATGAAATTTCCGAAGCCACGTATCAGCCTCTGCGAGCCCCATATTTGACTTCCAATTCGCAACAATTACTGTCTTTCCCATATGCTATACTTGATCTACTTCACCCGTCATCTCGATCCGTCTATACAAAAGAGGAGTCAACTTTACCCTCATCGGAATGACCTGGTATTAAGCATTATACTCTATGGAAAACTCACTGCTCAAGGATTTAAATAAAGACCAGAGAGAAGCAGTTCTACATACTGATGGACCTGCAATCATTCTCGCAGGCGCCGGATCAGGAAAAACGCGGGTTCTGACTTACAAAGTCATGCATCTTGTCACGGAAAAAAAAGTCCACCCAGATAATATCCTTATGGTTACTTTTACCAATAAAGCAGCAAAGGAGATGAAGGAACGCATCGCCCGCTATACCGAGACAAACAAGCTCACGATTACATCTCATCCGACAGTTGCGACCTTCCACTCACTCTGCGCCAAAATCCTCCGCATCGACGGAAAGCACTTAGGGCTCTCAGCAAAATTTGCAATCTACGATGCGAATGACCAATTAGACTGCATCAAGGAGGCGATGAAGCGGCTCAATATGTCAATAAAAGATTTCAAACCAGCATCTGTACTCGCAACAATCTCTCAGGCAAAAAATGAGCTTTTTACCCCTCTTGAATATCTGGGGATTGCGCGGGGATATTTCCAAGAGGGAGTTGCCAAGATCTACAGCATGTACCAACAAATTCTCAAAGAAAATGATGCCGTCGATTTTGATGATTTGATTAATAAAACTATAAAGCTGCTAGAAGAGCATCCTGATGTGTTAAAAAAATATCAGGAAAAATTCATGTATATCCTCATAGACGAATATCAGGATACAAACAAGGCACAATATCGTCTTACAAAACTTCTCTCTGCAAAATGGAAAAATGTCTGTGTTGTCGGTGACTTCTCACAAAGCATCTACAGCTGGAGAGGAGCGGATTATAAAAACCTGATGAAATTTCAACAGGATTTTGCGGGAGTAAAAACATTTACTCTTTCACAAAACTACCGCTCAACACAAAAAATCCTCGATGCCGCATCAAAAGTCATCGCACACAATACATCACACCCGGTACTGACACTCTGGACTGAAAATCCTGCCGGGGAGCAAATTGAGGTCTTCGAAGCAAACAGCGAGCAGGAAGAGGCAGATTTTATTATGCAAACGATTGTCTCACTTGGCGTACTCAATCTTCGCGACGTCGCGGTCCTCTATCGAACAAATGCGCAATCCCGCGTGATAGAAGAAGCATTTCTCCACCACGCAATTCCGTATCTCCTCGTAGGTGGCACAAGATTTTATGAACGGAAAGAAATCAAAGATGTCCTCTCCTATCTCAGGATGCTTGGCAATCCGAAAGATATGGTCTCGTATAAACGGATAGAAAAACTCGGCAAAGGAAGGCTTGAAAAATTTCTTACTTTCCAACAGCAAATCGAAGGGGCAGGAGATATTCCGACAATTGAACTCATGGACCGAGCACTACAGGCAACTGAGTACCTCAAACTCTATGACGACAAAGATGAAGAGGACAGAATGAGACTTGAAAACATAAAAGAGCTCAGATCAGTCGCGCTCGAATTTCCTGATGTGAATGAATTTCTTGAAAATGTTGCACTCGTTGAGCGGGAATACACAGCAAATCTCTCAGAGGCAGAAAAGAAGAATGCTGTCACCCTGATGACACTTCATGGAGCAAAGGGACTGGAATTTCCGATTGTATTCATGATCGGCATGGAAGAAGGACTCTTCCCGCACTCACGTGCGCTCATGGACAAACAAGAGCTGGAGGAAGAACGCCGCCTTTGCTATGTCGGCATTACCAGAGCAGAGGAGCGGCTCTATTTTACATATGCAAGGCGACGCCTGTACTTTGGTCAAAGACAAAGCAATACTGTCTCCCGCTTTATCTCAGAGTTACCTGAAGAAGTCCTCAAACAAAATTTTCAATACTTTAAAATCGGCGAAAAGAAAAAAACCGAAGACTCCTCGTCGAGTGACTGGTTCTAATATCCTCCATCTCTCATTTTGCTACAATAACTGTGATGCCATATAAATTAATCAGTCAAGAAGACGAAGATGCGTACAATCAATGTGCAACTCACCCACTTCAGTCTTTCGCGTGGGGAGAGTTCAGGAAGAAAACAGGAATTAAGGTCATAAGAGCAAGATTGGAAAAAAGAGGAAAACTTACTGAGTCCTTCCAACTCACGATTCATAAAATACCACACACGCCTTGGAGCATTGGTTATTTACCCAAAGGCTCCGTGCCGACAAGTGAGCTCATTGAAGAAATCACACGGATAGGAAAACAAGAACGATGTATCTTCATTCAACTTGAGCCAAATGTACTACAGAAGGCAAATGACAAATCACAAATGGCAAATCTCGGGCTTCACCCTGCTGCGCATCCTCTCTTTACTACATACTCGATGATTCTTGACCTCACCAAATCAGAGGAGGAACTTCTCAAGCACATGCACAATAAAACGCGATACAACATCAGGGTCGCTGAGAAACACGGCGTCAAAGTCCGGGAAGACAACTCAGACTTAGCATTTGAAAGATATCTTGCGCTGACAAGAGAGACAACAGGACGACAAGGATTTTTTGCACACACTGAGCGCTACCACCGTCTCATGTGGGAGACTCTCCGCCCGGGAAACACCGGTAATAAAACAGAAAACGATCACAATATGCTCACAGCACACCTTCTCACTGCGAGCTACAAAGAAAAAATTCTCGTCACATGGATTGTCTTTGTTTTCCATGACACACTGTATTATCCATACGGTGCTTCCAGCAACGAGCAAAGAGAGGTCATGGCAAGTACTGCCATGATGTGGGAAACGATTCGATGGGGTAAAAAGATGGGATTAACACAATTTGATATGTGGGGATCTCTTGGCCCCGATGCAGACCCCAAAGATCCCTGGTACGGTTTTCATCGATTCAAACAGGGTTTTGGACCGGAACTTGTTGAATTTATCGGGAGTTATGACCTCGTCATTCATCCGTTTCTTTACCAACTTTATAAAATATCAGACAAAGTACGATGGCTACTTTTGAAGATGAAAAAGTAAATCTCACCAACATGAGAAATAGAAATGAATAAATATATTCCTTTTTTTCTTCTCGCCCTCCCGTATCTTTTCCTGAAAATCACAAACCTCGGCGTCTGGCTATCAGACACGAACATATACTTTTACACTGGCCACATGCTCCTTGCAGGAAAGATCCTCTACAAAGACATCTTCTTTACAAATTTTCCTCTTTTCCCGTACATATCAGCGGTTTATATATTTATTACACAAGGCAATCTCCCACTCTACTACCTCACTGCTCCGCTTGAAGTTACGCTTACCGCATTACTCATCTATATGATAGTGCTTAAAGAAAAAAAATCACGACTCATTGCACTCTCTTCATCAGCGATCTTTCTTTACTCATTTATCATTCTTGTCACCTCAGATCACCAAAGTGGTGTCTTTCTCGGTGGACTCTTTTCGATACTTTCATATTTT
>JBDKFM010000070.1:0-5143 GCA_039798685.1 Candidatus Parcubacteria bacterium
AGATTCAGGAATCAAGAGCAAAAATTGATGCATTACGGCTTGAGCTTGAGAAGGCAGAGCGGGATGTAAATCTGCAGGCAGCCGCAGAGATAAAATACGGAAAGATCCCCGAGCTTGAGAAGAAGCTGAAAGAATATGGAGAACTTTGGGCAAAGATTCCCTCAGAATCCAGGGTCTTGCGGGAGGAAGTTGATGAGGATGATATAGCGAAAGTAGTTTCACGGTGGACCGGCATTCCTGCGAGCAGAATGTTAGCTTCTGAAGCAGAACGGTTATCGCATCTTGATTCGGAGCTTGGTAAAAGCGTTATCGGACAGGAGCGTGCGATCGATGCGGTAGCCAGAGCGATCAGGAGAGCTCGTTCGGGTTTAGGAGAAAAGAATCGTCCGATCGGATCATTTCTTTTCTTAGGACCAACCGGTGTTGGGAAAACCGAGACAGCAAAAGCGCTGGCAGAGATTCTTTTTAGTGATCAGCATGCGATCACAAGAATAGATATGAGTGAGTATATGGAGCAGCATGCCGTCGCGCGGCTTATCGGTGCACCACCAGGCTATGTCGGATATGAAGAGGGGGGTCAGCTTACAGAAGCGGTTCGCAGGAAACCATACTCCGTGCTGCTTTTTGATGAGATAGAAAAAGCACATCCTCAGGTGTTTAATATATTCCTACAACTTCTTGATGAAGGTCGTCTGACAGACAGTAGGGGTAATGTCGTTGATTTTCGAAATACGATTATCATCATGACAAGTAATTTGGCGGGAGATGTGATCCGCGAGCATGAAGAGAAGCATAAGGAGAAGGAGCGGGCGACGCTTGAGTCTTTGGTGTGGGAAGTCTTACACCGGCATTTCCGTCCGGAATTTTTGAATCGACTGGACTCAGTTGTCATTTATAATACGCTCACACCAAAAGACATCCTGAAGATTACTGAGTTGCAGCTTGAGAGCGTGAAGCAGAGGGTTGCTGAAAACAATATCTCAGTAGTTATCTCTGATGATTTAGTGATGTATTTTGCGGAAAAAGGATTCGATCCGGTGTTTGGTGCCCGGCCATTGAGGCGTCTTATTGAGGAAAAATTGGTCGACGAGATTGCGCTGAGAATTGTTGATGGGAACATAAAGCCGGGAGATACTATTACGCCAAAGATAGAACATGATAAGATAGTCTTCTGATGAAGACCTGTAAAACCTGCAATTCACCTCTTGAAATCAGAAAGCCTAGAATTACTGCGGAGAAGCTTCTGAAGCATTTTTATTATTCTGCATATTACTACTGCCGTCGATGCCAGAAAATGTATTTTGATGATTCGTTTAAGGTGATGAATAAAAATTACGGTCTTTTTACGAAGCCTGAGAAGCCAGTAGGTGTTGATGTCGAGATATGGACAGACGGCGCGTGCGTGCACAATGGTACGGATCGGGCCCGAGCTGCCTGGGCATTTGTCTCAGGAACTACGGAGAAGGCTGGTCGTATATCCGGAAAACAGACGAATAATGTGGCTGAGGCGTATGCTATTTATCATGCGCTTCTCTGGTCTTCAGAGATGGGGTATAAAAAGATAGTAATTTATTCAGACAGTCAGATCAGTATAGGAAATCTGGCAAAGTCATATGAGCGTGTGAAAGAAAATCAGGAGATTTTCAGGCTTATACAGGAGCTCGTGTCTGCGAGTAATCTTGAGGTATGGTATGAAAAAGTGCTCGGACACTCAGGAGATCCGAATAATGAGCGTGTTGATAAGCTCGCAAATACTCTTGCCGCATCAGGTGATTTGTAATCTCTTGAGTTGACATCAGGGATTGTTCGTAGGATACTACCCCGGTGAATGAGCGCATGTCAGCAGTAGCGCAGGCAGCATCAGGTGAGCTACATTTTTCCCGAAGAGCGTTTATCGCTGCGACTCCTCTTTCGTTGGCTGTTCTATTCAAGGAGCCCGCGTTGCGGGACACACTTGGTGAGGTAGGATGTCAGATTGATATTCATCGTCCGCGAAAAGAGGCATATAGTGAGTACGATGAATATGTAAGAGATTTCCCGCGCGCTTCTGAGGAGACGTACGCCCGTATTTTTTCTTCACTGGATATTCATCCTCTGAGTTCATCTGTCAATGTACGACGATTTCATAATTCTGACAGGCTTGCCCGTGTAGAGACAACGCTTTCTGAGGATCAGCTGGTATTTCTTGAGGTGTCAGGCGTACATGATCCTGAGATGAGTCTGCGTGCAGTAGAGGTGCTGGCAAACGATCGCCAGTATTACCTTCCGATTATGCAGACTGAGTTGAATAAATCTGCGCAGATGACGCTTGGTGTGCAAAAGAGAGGGAACATTGTGGTCGATATTGATGCGACGAAGTTCTCCCGCGGGATCACTTCAGAAAATATTGGTATACAACTCCTTGGGGTAGAAGGGAGTCCTCTTGCACTTTCTCTTCTGAGGCTATTAAATACGCTTTATCTTCGTGAGGATAACGATTCTGCTGATAGTTTTTTGCTCAATGATTTTCCTCTTATGGCGAGAGCGTATCTACGGGAAAATCCTTTTCTCGGCACGCTCATGTGGGAGAAATGGATACGTGCAACTTCTCAGGATGGAGGGACACCTCTTTGTCGGGCAATAGAAACGCATGGCACTCCCACCGATTATGAAGTTGTCGAGATAGATACGACGACTGATGATGAAGGATTACTTCTTGAGCAAGTTGATCAGGGAGTACAGCATGCAATTGTTCCGTATCAAAAGTATGAAGATCCTGTTGTTGTATCAGATGCGGTCAATCTTACTCTGCAGATCGATAAAAAAAATAATATGACAAAACGGGAAATTACCTCATCTCATGCTGTTGCTCTTGTCCCTCATATACTCTCCCGTGATGATGATCAGTTCTATCAGTATCAGCTTTTAGCAGCGGATGTATTCGGAGCGAGGGAGAGATGGAGAGAGGGAAATCTTAGTGCTGAGTTTATATCAAGACTCGCTGCGGAACTGGGAGGACGAGATCTTGTCAGTGAGGCATATGCGTATAGGGATGTAGTGTAGGATTCTGGTCATAGGACATTGACAGAGTTCGTGCGATTTAGTATTGTAAGTGTGTACATGGTACGACACATCGTATCCCTCTTTGCCCATTTTCTACCAGCAGAAGTAGTGCATGCTCATTGTGATGTCCCCTGCGGTATTTATGATCCCAAACCTGCACAGATCGCTGCTGCGACTGTTAAAAAGATGGTTGAAAAGATCACGACTCCACCAGTGATGGATCAAAGTGATCCGGCTTCTGTCCGGAATTATCATAATAATATGACCCGTTTTGTGCTGACAAAAGAGGAGCATGCAAGAAAGTGCAAAGAGGAACTTCTCATTCTCTGGACCGATTACTTTAAACCCGAGCATCTGACACAATTTCCGAATCTTCATGAGACCTTTTGGAAAGCCGCAAAACTCTGCTCCAAAAACAAGCAGGAGGTAAGTCTTGAATCCTCCGAACAGCTTGTTGCTGCTGTCGATGAGATTGCTCAGATCTTTGAGCAATCAAAGAAGGTGACAAAGTAGCACTTCCCCACATGAGAGTACCTGTAAAAAAATATACGGTTGTCGGAAAAAGCATGGAACCATCACTCGTTGAGGGAAATCGTGTGATTGCGTCGCATCTTGCATACGCGATCTCGCGTCCTCGTGTGGGGCATATCGTTATTGCGAAACATCCTGTGAGCGGAATTCCGCTGATAAAAAGGGTGTCCCGTGTGCAGAAAGAACGGTATTTTCTTGAGGGAGATAATGCACGATCTAGTTCGGATAGTCGTTCGTTCGGTTGGGTAACGAGGGATTTGATCCTTGGAAAAGTATTGTATGTGTATTCATAGAAAAAGAAGGGTAGGGAAGATGTTGTGTTTGTGTCAAGTTGGTGACTTATGTCACTTGCATAATACGTACTAATAATTATGGTGAATTTGATTCTTTTTACAATCGTCATTTTACTCCTCATCGCACTCTCGATGATCTGGCCACCTGACAGTCCCTGGGCGCCGTGGTGGAGGACATCCGGCAGAATTGCTCGAGCGATGTGTAAGTTGGCACGCGTTGGGAAGAAGGATGTGGTGTATGATCTTGGGTCAGGAGACGGAACTGCGCTCATTGTTGCAGCTGATGAATACGGCGCACGGGGTGTAGGAGTTGAGATAGATCCTCTCCGTGCATATGTATCGATGACGAGAACAAAGTTGGAGCGGGTTGCGGGTAAGGTGACTATTCATCAGAAGAATTTTTTTGATGTCTCAATACGTGACGCAACTGTGGTATTTGTGTATCTCGTCCCGAAGGCGCTCCATCGACTGAAGCCAAAATTCGCGTCAGAGCTTAGGCCGGGGACTCGTATTGTAAGTTTTCGTTATCAGATTCCATATCTCCCGCTGACAGAGAAAGATGAGTTGCATCAGATTTATTTGTATACAATCCCAAAATCATTTGTGACTTCCTGATTTTTTGCACCTGAAAAGGTGTACTGCATTTTCAGCACCCTCCGGTTTAAAAAATGAGACGGCAAGACTTGTACACGACTCGGTAATTTTTTTCTCATCAAAAATTCCACCGAGTAAGGGATAGTGAATGGATGATTCTGGATAGATTGCTGCGCTGCTCACGATGATTGCTTCAGCAGCGATTGCATCATTAGTGAGTGAATTCTTGTCAAGGAATCCCTTTCTGTAAATATTTTCATTTGTATCAACGATTGCATTGAGAAGAGGGGTGTCACTGAGATATGCAAGAGCTGGAGTCAGTGAGTTGATGCCGTAGAGTGCGCGTGGATGTTCTTTTTTCACAATTGCGACCAGTCGATCGATATCTGCTATTTTTTGTAGATTTCTATATGAGGTGATGTAGAGAGTTGCGTTATAGCAGAGAAAGACACCTATAATCGTCGGGAGTACAATCCTCTGTACAGAGAATGTTTTCTGAATTGATTCATAAAGTCCCGGGAAAGAGAGTGCCAGGAGAGGAATGCAAAGATTGAGATAGAGATAGTAAATATCCTGGTAGAGAAGAAAGAAGATGAGACTGAGGAGTGAGACAAGTCCGAAGAGCAGTTGTTTTCTTATTGTGAAGATGTTCCAGAAAAGGAGAATTGCAAACAGTGCGTCAT
>JBDKFM010000071.1:0-4839 GCA_039798685.1 Candidatus Parcubacteria bacterium
TATGAAAACAAGCAGCCTCATATTTTTAAAAATGAGGTGCTGGAGAAACTGAAGCTCGACGTCTATGTTGATGATGATTTTCCACTACTAAAACATGTGGCGAAGCAACAAAAAAATACTCAATTTTTTTGGCTGAACACAAGGAGGAAACCTGAAAAGTTAACCAGAAATATCACAGCTATCAATAATCTCTCTGATATACTAACTCTCTATGAGCGGAAATGACCTCAGCATCGTTCTTACATGGTGGCTCTGGATTCTTGGCATAACCGCTCTGTTTCTTCCCTTCACGACGCACATTTTCCGCACATTCTCAGACAGAGGATACATTTTTGCAAAGACTATTGGAATAATCTTTATTTCTTATGCCATGTTCCTTTTCGGAACACTACATATTCTTCAATTTGACCGAATTACGCTTTTTGTCATCCTTAGTCTTCCGCTTGTGTTTTATTTTTGGATTCTCACAAGAAAAAAAGGGTTCAAAAAAAATCTTTTCAGTTATATAAATGAACTTCTAAGATACAAACGAATCTTCTTCGTAGAAGAAATGCTTTTTCTCTTTGCTCTCCTCTTTCTCAGCTACATCCGAGCGTTCGCACCAGATATCCACGGGCTTGAAAAATATATGGATTATGGATTTATGAATAGTATTGGTAGGGCAACATATTTTCCCCCAAAAGACATGTGGCTACCTCCGGAATCGATTAACTATTACTACTTTGGCCATCTCGTCACCGCCGTACTCACCAAGCTTTCGTCAATTCCCGCATCGTACACATACAATCTTATGCTGGCGACAGTCTTTGGCCTTTGCGTTGTCAGCAGCTTTTCACTTGGCGGAAATCTTTTTTCATATTTTAAAGGAGATAAAACTTTTTTTTCCAAAAGAGGAATTGCAACAGCCATTCTTGCCGCACTCCTACTGAGTCTTGGAGGCAACCTCCACACTCTCTATACAACGTTCAAGCCATATGAAAATGAAAAACCGGTTCCACCATGGCAGCTTGAATTTTCGCCTGTGACCTTTCCCAATGCCTACTGGTATCCCAATGCGACGAGATTTATTCACAATACAATTCATGAGTTCCCCATCTACTCATGGACTGTATCTGATCTGCATGGGCATGTGCTTGATATTCCCTTTGTTCTTCTGACACTTGGAGTGCTACTTGCACTTTTCCAGCTATCTCACTCACCGAAACCAAAAGTAGGTCACTCTTCATATTTCGGACTTCTAAAATCACCCGCGCTGATGTCATTCTATGTCCTTACCGGATTTCTCCTAGCAATTATGTATATGACAAATGCGTGGGACGGAATTATATATTTTCTTCTTAGTATTTTTGTCATCCTCACTGCGCATGCACATAATTTGTCTAGAAAAGGGCTGCTTCTTTCTCCTCATAATTTCTTACAGATCATAAAAAACAATACTGGGTATATGAAAACAATTTTCTCCGCAGTACTGCTTGTTGGTGGAAGCTATTTTCTGTTTGTACAACCGTTTAACTATTTCTTTAAACCGTTCGTCTCAGGAGTCGGAGTACTCTGTGCTCCTGATTTCTTAACGAAAATCGGCAAATTCGGACCTCTTCTTTTTGAAGCAAATCACTGTCAGCACTCCCCATTATGGCAATTACTTATTCTTTATGGATTTTTTTACTTTTTTGTTTGTTCATTTCTAATCTTTCTTTTCAAATGTACTCGTGTAAAAAAAAGCGACTATTTTGTATTAATTCTTATATTTCTTGCATCACTTCTCATACTGATTCCTGAATTTATCTACGCGAAAGACATATACCCTGCGCATTACCGTGCAAATACAATGTTCAAACTCGTCTTCCAGTCGTTCATGCTGCTCTCAATTTGTAGCGGCTACATCATTGTCAGAATTCTGGGTAGTGTGAAAGAAAATTTTCAAAAATTCACCACAACAATAAAGGTATTGCTTTTATTGTATGGTGGCGTATCACTCCTCCTTGTTTTTTCAGTTATGACATACCCTTACATGGCAATTAATTCTTATTATGGTGAGCTAAAAAACTATATAGGTATCGACGGAACCCGATATCTGAAAACAAGTCGTCCATCTGATTATCTCCTTATATCGTGGTTAAATGCACACATACAGGGACAACCGGTTATTCTTGAAGCGCAAGGTGATTCATACACGGATTATTCTCGTATCTCATCAAATACAGGAATCCCGACAGTGCTTGGGTGGACCGTTCATGAGTGGCTTTGGCGTGGATCATATGATATCCCATCACCGAGAATCGGAGATATTTCATTGCTTTATGAGAGCAACGATTTGCAAATCACACATGACCTTCTTAAGAAATATAAAGTAGAATATGTTGTTATCGGAGATTTGGAAAGAGAGAAGTATCCAAATCTTTATGAAAAAAAATTCTCGGTTCTCGGAAGCATTGTCTATGAAAGAGACGGCGCAAGGCTTTATAGAATTACACAATAAAATTGCTTCTTAAAATCACATCTGGTATAGTTTCATCTACCTCTATGACTTCTCAAAAACTTGGTCTTGATTGGTATGAAAAATTCTCAAAATATGCAGAGGATCTCTACCCGAGTCGGTACACAAAAGATTATTGCATTGATCTTGCTGGGATAGCGCTTGAAATTCAACGACTCAAAAAGGAAAAGCGTTCAACTATCGTCTCTCATAATTACCTCTATCCTGAACTCCATGAAGTCGCAGATTTTCTTGGAGATTCACTGGGACTTAGTCTGAATGTCAAAAACAGCAATGCAACTCGTGTTGATTTTCAAAGTGTTTTCTTTATGGGAGCAACTGCAAAAATAATAAATGGTAATAAAACAAACGTCTACGTACAGGATACTCCGCAAGTACTTGGCTGTTCACTCGTCTTCGGAACAAGTTATGAATGGCTTGAAGAGTGGAAACAAAAAAATCCTGACGGAATTATGATCACATATATTAATAGTGATGCATACACGAAATCACTCTGTGATTATGTCTCAACGTCACGAAATACTGACAAAATTATTCTTCATGCACTAAAAACTTATCCTGGAAAAAAAATCCTTGTACTCCCTGATAAATTTTTGGGGCATGTCATGAAAGTAAGAGCTCTGGAACTTGCTGCAAAAGAAAATCTTTATGTCGATCCCAATCTTATTGAAATTTATAATGTGAAGAAGGGAGAATTCTGGGCTTCTTGCTACGTACATGAACAGATCGGACCTGATGCGTCCGAGATCGCAATGCTTGACCACCCGGATGCTGAACTTATGATACATCCTGAGTGCGGATGTGCTGCATCATGCCTCATAAAATTACAGGAAGGGAAAATACCGAGAGGCAAAGCATATTTTCTCTCAACAGAACAGATGATCGAACGTGCAAAAATTACACCAGCAAAAAAAATTCTTGTTGCAACAGAGAAAGGAATGATCTATCGACTGAGAAAAGAGATACCAGACAAAATATTTCTTCCCGTTTCAATGAAAGCAGAATGCAGATTCATGAAGGCAAATACACTTGAGAAACTACTTATTTCACTCAAGGAAGATCGTCTTGAAATTATACTCTGTGAAGATTGCTGTGATCCGAAAAAGCCCTATCAGGACGACAGAGTTGTCCATATACAAACATCAGTTGCAAAAAAAGCACGAATAGGAATTGAGAGAATGCTTGCGATCAACTAAACGCACAAGGAGCTAGTAGATATCCATCGATAAATCTACAACTTTTGGAGAATGGGTGAGAGATCCGACAGAAATCACATTGACACCAGCCACTGCAAAATCGGCGACATTTTCAAGCGTAATACCTCCTGATGCTTCAAAAAAAACACCGGAGTCACTCCTACTTATTTTCTGAAGCATCTTCTCCGTTCTCTCAGCTGTGAAATTATCCAAAAGCAAAATAAACACATTTCCCAGATCCCTTTTGTCCCACGCAGTAACAGCGGCAACGGCAGCATCTTCGGTTTTTACCTCAACTTCAATCGCAAGAGCACTATCGGTAATTAACGCATTCTGCAAAGCATACACAACTGCCTCTGCTTCACCTCGCAATGATAATGAGCGAGTCAGAATCTCTAAATGATTATCCTTAAGCAAAATTCCATCATGCAAATCCAATCGGTGTGTGACTCCTCCCCCTACTGCGACAGCCTTTTTATCAAGATGCATCCAGGGAGTTTTGCGCGTTGCAGCAAGAAGCGGGGGATTAAGAAGCTGCAACCCAGAAATTTTCTCAATATACTTTCCCGTTTCAGTCGCAATTCCGGACATCCGTTGCAGCATATTTACAAAAACCCGTTCATAGGCAAGGATCTCTTTCGCTGAACCAAAAAATGAAATAATCTCTGCACCTGGCACAACTCTCGTACCATCTCCTACCAATGTCACCGGACGGAGACCCGTATGCTTCTCCGCAAGAAAGCATACCTCTTCAATCCCGGCTACTATACAGGGAGACTTTGCACCAATTACTCCTTTTCTCGGAGAATTAGCCATCTCTTCTGAAAAGAATGTCTGAACAGTACTATCGTTTTCGACTTGATCGTTCCGAACAAAAAATAAAAAGAGCTCATCGAGAATACGTTGATAATTTATCTGAGTAACGGAAAGTTGACCTGCTTTTTGAAAATGGCGCAATATCTCCTGATTCATACTGATCCTGCCCATCATTGTACAATAAAACCTAGAGGAGATTAAATACTGGAGAAGAATATTTTGTAGATTTAAGATTTCCTAGAACATGCTCCAGAGAATCTGATTTGTTACCTCATGATGGAAAATAACCTCATATGCCTTTACCAGCTTTCCCAGATCACGGGGACTTCT
>JBDKFM010000072.1:0-4822 GCA_039798685.1 Candidatus Parcubacteria bacterium
CTAGAACCTTTTCCCGATCAGGTTCTGTCAGAAGCATTGAAAGCACTTTCCAGTTCGGCACACCATATTTAGCCATCAAATGCACGTACGGATTGTAATTCTGAATCGCATCCTGCATATAAAGACTTGTATACTGTCCATTCGGCGGGATCTTGCTCTCAGCTGCAATAGAGAGCATTCTTTGAGAGAGAACGAGCATCCCCCTGGCAGTTGTAAAAATGCGCTCGATTTCAGAATCAGTTATGTCGGCAGCTTTTCGGATATACATCCTACCTGTTTTATCATCTCTCACAGAGATTCCGTTTTCCTTCATGTATTTTCGAAACAACTCTTTCGTTCGAACCTCGACACTGGGTGCAACTACTTTTGTCCGATGATGTGAGTCATCACCCTCACCTGTTACCTTGCTTTCCGAGTATCGCTTCACATCTTGTGGACGCAAATATCCATCATGTTCATACATTGCAAATCGAAGCTGATTTTCATAAATGTTCATCATGTCACGAACTCCTGGCATCTTGAACACATGATCTACGAGCTCTGACGAAAATGAATCTATAAAACCATAAATATCCTCTGCCTTAATATTTGGCAATTCAAGTACAAAATTTGCATTGTGCAACGTCTCACGAACCTGCCTTTCAACCTGGTAACGCGTTAGATCCTCTCGTAACTCCATCTGAAGTGAGATTTTTGCGGCAGATAAACTTTCCGGAACATCTTCCCCAACTCTCCGCTTATAATCGATAAATTTTTGAGCTTCTCGATCAGTTATATTCTTAGGACTTACGCTCGCAGATAAAAGATCATTTAAAAAAGTCCTGTATTTTACTCCGTCGGTGAAAATGTCAAATGCTGAATCGAACCGTACATTTGCCTGTGCATCAGCACTTGCAAAGATTGCATTGAAGGCTCGGTCTCTAGTCGCGCGCTCAGCTATTACATCTTCCCTTTCTGCCTCCTCATCCCCCGTATTCAACACTCGCTCATTTAGATAATCGTAGCGCTCATTTGAACGCTTATTTGCCTCGATTTGCGCCTGTAGATCCTTCTGTTTTTGCGCTTTTTGCTCCGTTTCATATGTAACCTCATTCACTTGTTGTTCAACAAGTGCAGCTCTTAATGCTCTCAGAACCTCAGTCCTTACATATGCTATTTCACTCGGAGTTGCAGCGGTATTCGGATCGACAAGGACGTCTGAGATTTGCTTATGAAGTGTCTTCAAATTCTCTGAGGATTCAGGAAGATGACGTTGTCGCTGATCATTATATAAATCTAAAATCTCCCGAAGACGAGGATTAGAAATGCCTGTTGTCGGTAGTTCAGGAAGTTGTCCGCCTGAGCTATGAAGAGTAACCACCCTTCCTCCACGCTCCTCCATGTTCGACTCTTCACTACTAACTCGAGAATTAACTTCGCTTCTTGCGCTGGCAGCACGCCTGGAGACCTCGACAGCTTGCCGCTGCAGGCTCTGCTCCGCCTCAGTAACAGTCGTCGCCGCAATTGCGGCGGCTTCTTGTTCACGTCTTTTCTCTTCTTCCTCAGCCTCACTCACCCTCTGGATAGGCTGCGGCTTTCGGCGTCTCAGCTTGTGGATAACACGACGAAATCTGTTTGGTTTTGGTTGCTCGACCTGCGGTTCTGCCATAGAAGTTTCCCTCATTCCAGAATACGCTGTCTGAGCCTGCGCTGTCAATTGAATCTGCTGGTGCTGCTCTGGATGTTTCATATGGGCACATTCTACTGCCTCACATGGGAGCCTACTTGATACGAGGATTACAAACGGATAACAAGAGGATAACAATTGGGAATAGAACTAAGACACCACAAACTGAAATCCTCTGCCTTTAACAGTGAGGAGATGTGTGGGCTCATTTGGATTTTCTTCTATCTTCTTACGGAGTCGAAATATCAGTTGATCTATCGCCTGATCGGTAACTCCGGCTGTGGTCTTTGCATCTCCCCACACAGCAGCGATGAGCTGCTCTCGCTCGACAATTGCTCCGGGATTTGTGAGAAAAAGGCGAAGCAACTTGTACTCAAGCGATGTAAATTTCGTCGTAATACTCTGCTCCCCCATCAAAATCTCCCCCGTCTCATGCTGGAGTGACAATTTTTCATCCAACCCATGCTCGAGGCGATACCGCACAAATTCTTCAAAAAGCGGGATCGTAAAATAATTATTGAGCAGCACCTGCAGATTCTGTAAAAAAATGCCTGTCTTTTTTTCATCCTCCGACTCAGCGATATGTTCGCCTCTCTTCTGCAGCTGCCTCTTCAGGAGTAGCTGCTCGCTCGGAAGTAAATTATTCCAGATCTCATATGAGACGCTCCTAACAAGCGTACTCTCCAAAAGATACTCCCGTAACCGCTCCTTATCGGCCACAATATCATGTCCTATACTGGTCGAAAATACCTGTAACAACTCATCGTTTTGTAGCACTTCCTCAATTGCTCTTTTCGTCATCTTGCGATGCCCGCCGGTCAGCGATAACAAATCATCCTTGAGTCCAAGCGGCGCGATTTTCTTAAGCTTGGCTGCAGTATGATCAATTCGAAACAATATGCTTGGCTCATCATGCACTGAGAGATAAACATGCATACCTGAGAGATTCGGCATCATTTCTTTGTAGGCTTTTTCCTCAAGCAGTTGCTCCAGAGGACGGGTAAGCGAGAACACCACCGCGAACTGATTTGGCGCAACGGTATGTAACGAATCGATGAGCACAAAAAACGCACTGTCGACCTGCGTCGCATACTGCTCAAACCGATGCAACAAAAACACAATCGTCAGTCCTTTTTCCTGAGTCAGGAAATGCACCGCTTCTTTCAGACCCTGCACGAGCGCCACCTCATCGTTAAACGCCATGCTTTTTTGGAGTAGTCCAACGACATTCTCCGCCTGCTCCACATACTCCCTCTCACTCAGCGAATTCGCGAGTGAGAAAAAAAGGAGCTTTACCGCGTCCATGTAGGGTTTTCCGTTTACTTCGGCGAAATTTACCATCACGAAATGGTATTTTGCCTGCTCTTCCCCGAGGTGTTTCACGCGGACATTGTAGTTATAAGTGAGGAGACCAAACACATCTTCACGTCCGACTCCGGGCATCCCGATCATCTGACACGAATCCCCAAGCACAATATGCTGCACAATCTCCCCTATTTCACGGCTGCGGGAGTTCGCGGGGAAGAGTGCTTCAAGATGCTCATGCGTCATACGGACAGTATACAATGCATACTGTTTACATTCTACGCTTTTTTGAGGTAGGATGAAAGAAGACCCTGCCTATGAAATACCATCTCTCTAAGCTGATAACACGCGTATTGCTCCCTATTGTTTTTCTCTCCCTCATTGTGCATCTTGCAGCAACAACGCCAATCTACGCACAAGAAGCGAGTATAAAATCATTTGCACCCGGTGCGTTCGCAGGCACAACGCCCCCATCCGGCTGGACACAGGATGGATCAGTTACCTGGGGCACAAACATAGATTTTAATTACTACATCAATGTACCGACTGCTGAGAGAACCAACTTTACGTTCCTTGTTTCAGGCAATGGTGGGACTGCCGGAAAAACAACTTTTAACATTCGTTTTGATAAAAATGGTAAGCCAATATGTAAAGACATACCAAATGGACCAGGTGGCGGTGACATAAACGTACTCTATGACAGCAATGACGCATCAAACAAAAAACCTCTCTGTGCGATCTCTGATGGCTCTAACGCAACTGCTGAGCTCTGGGGAAAAATATACACAGGCCTACTCCCACCATCAGACACCTCCCGCACGTACACCATCACACTCGAACATGAATCATGTACAAATGATGAATGCGCAGATGGTACTACTCAAACGCTTGGATCATTTACTGTAAAAAAATCTCAAACCGCATTTATCCCAAGCGTAACGCTCAGAACTAAAGACGCGATCAACCCAGGAGCTCAACCAATACAACTGCTTAAAAATACCGGATCAACTGTAACTATAGTTGCCACAGGCATAGATTTACGCGAGAACAAATTTACATCCCTTATTATCCGCCCTCGAACTGACGGAGGTGGAACAGGGGGCTACTATTCAATTACATTTGAACCATTTACTGGGAAAAAGGGCTCTTGCCAACGAGATAAAATAAATTTTGCAGGACAAGAAGAAGACTGGGGAACCACTCAATTCTGCCTTGTTGATACAAATATCTATACCTTTTCGGGCACACTCCGCGTCGATGAACTCATGGACGTACAGCAGCTTCGAGACGACTCGGATGAACAAATTACAATAGAGGTTGTACTCGCAGCGTCACAGGATTTTACCTCAGCCCCCTTAAACGAGAACTCTAAGCCAAGTTTTGTCGTTCTCGCTAAGGAACCCGAGAAATCATCCTTTTCGTGTTCTCTGATAACACCCGCCACTCCTCTTCCGGGAGATGATATAAGCGTCACCCTCACGGGTGCTGTAAATACAAAAGAGTACTCATATCAACTCGGATTTTCGACTCCTGAAGATTTTTTCTGCGGCGAATCGGGGACAATCGGACAATGCCTCCCGCAAACATTCACTATTCCGAGTGACGCATCAGGGACAATCACTCTTCAGGTCGCATCAGACGAAGAAACCTGCTCACAGATAATTCAGCTTGGCACAAAAACACAGCGCGATGCGAACACGTGCTTTCTCTGCCCAAAAGGATTCAAGCCGGGCGGAACACTCGACAACCCGTTCTGCTTTGGACAACAAATCACAACAGATGAAAACGGAAAGGTTATTTTGAGAAGGAGCATTGCACTCAACAAGCTCAACAAGATAGATGTAGAAACCG
>JBDKFM010000073.1:0-4711 GCA_039798685.1 Candidatus Parcubacteria bacterium
TGTTTTCATTCCTGTATGTAAAGAGGCCTCTATATGTATAAAAAGATAAAATGCTCCATCCGGTTCAACAACTTTTAGATTTGGTATTCTTGAAAACTCATCTAATAGATACTCCCGTCTTTTTTCAAATTCCTGCTTCATGATGCCAAGACTTTTCTGATCACCGGTTATCGCCTCCACAGCTGCATATTGTGCAATCGAAGATGTATTTGAAGTCGTCTGACTTTGCAAATTTACCATCGCAGTGATTACTTCTTTCGGACCACCTGCATATCCGATTCTCCACCCGGTCATCGCATACGATTTTGAAAACCCGTTAATCGTTATTGTCCTCGCACGTATCGCATCGCTGAGTGACGCCACAGACACATGCACACCACCGTACAATAACTTCTCATATATCTCATCCGCGATTATCCAAAAATTATGTTTTACAGCGAGATCTCCAATTTTTTGCAACTCTTCTTTCCCGATCACAGCTCCCGTCGGATTGGATGGTGAATTCAGAATTATTGCTTTTGTTCTGGGAGTTATATGTTTCTCGATATCCTGTGCCCTCAGCCTAAAAGGAGGTTGCAATTGGATACATACAGGTGTAGCCTCTGCAAGTCTAATCTGCTCGACATACGTACTCCATGTCGGTGTCGGGACGAGTACCTCATCATCTTTCCCGCAAAGAGCCATCATCGCATGATAGAGTAGCTGCTTGGAACCCACACCCACTACGATCTCTGACGGATCATAGTCGATGCTGTTTTCTTTCCTGAACTTCTCAGAAATTACCGTACGTAGTTCGGGGATTCCGGCAGTCTGTGTGTAGTGCGTATATCCCTCTCGCATCGCAGTCACAGCCGCATTTTGAATATTCTCTGGAGTCTTAAAATCAGGCTCGCCAAGTGAAAGATTGAGAATCTTTGTACCCTCACGCTCTAATTTTTTTACTACAGCATCTACTGCGAGAGTCGCTGAAGGTGATAATGTCTGTATCCGTTTCGCCAAAACTGAACTACTCATAAAAACCTTAACAAGGTTAGCACAATCAGAGAGTATTGCAAGAGGAAAAGAGACTATTCGTCAGAAGTAGTACCGACGGTGATGACGACATCGTACTCTCCGTCAGACGGGAGCGCTGTCACATCGACGACTGAGTATCCGGTAAGCGTAGATTTTAATTTCCCGAAAAGTGCTTTCGGCACATCACTTTTCATCGCAATCTCAGTATCGGTAAAACCGTACTCACTCGCGTTACCGGTTGAGGTCTGTGTAAATCCTGCATCATTGAGAAGTGTCTCAACATCTCCTGCTGCACCCGATACACCCGAGCCGTTGAGAATCTGTATCTGATACTCAGCAGGATTCAACACCGCTTGTGTCGGTGTAGGTGGCGGAGTTTTTGTCGGTGTGGGCGATGGCGACATCAGACTTCCGGTCATACTTCCGATTTTTCCGCCATATGATTCGTACAGTATGAGCCCACCAAATACGAGAAGCCCCAAGAGAATTCCCGTTCCGAGTGCCACGACAAACAAACGCGAAGATGACACATTCTTACGAACGGTTGCATACTCTGCAGGATTTTCTGTGGTAATCGCTTCAGCCAAATTCTGCGTCGTGATTGCTTCCTGCTGGGGTGTCGCATCTGACGCTGCCCCATCTCCAACCTCAACAACGACATGACGCGGGGATGTACTTATATTTTCTTCTTGGGGTTGCTCAGGAGCAGTGACGACAGTCTCAGTCTCCTTGATCTCAACCTCGACGGATTTCTGTTCCTGCGTTCGGGCAGCTGCTCGTGCTGCTTCAGCGACTGCACGGATCGGTCTTCCGGTATTTTTACGCGGCTTCTTCTCGGCTTTTTCAGCCTTCTTTTTCGGGGCAGCCTTGAGCATACACTACTAGTATAGAGAAGAGTTTTGCTATTTTGCAAGACCGAGCTTACAGCTTGCCTGACGGGTGTATAATACGATAACTATAAACTATAAACTATAAACTATAAACTATAAACTACATCATCAAACAAAAATACTTAATACTTAATACTTAATACTTAATACTTAATACTTAATACTTAATACTTAATACTTAATACTTAATACTTAATACTTAATAAAATTTTAGGAGGTGATACGCATGGAAAAAGCAAAAAAAGAAGAATTTAAAGTTTCAGGAGACGCGCTCCTCAAGAAAGTGAAAGATCTGATTGCTGAAGGCAATGTCAGAAGAATCACGATTAAAGACAAGAAAGGGAAAACGCTGATCGAGTTTCCGCTCACTATCGGAGTCGTCGGAGCAGTACTCGCACCTGTACTTGCAGCAGTCGGCGCAATCGCAGCGCTTATCTCAGAGTGCACAATCTCAGTTGAAAGAGAAAAATAAAAAGTTCATCTCCTCAATTGACAAATAACACGGAGTGTACTGTACTGTATTTGTGGGAAAAACAAAAAAGAAGTCCCCTAAGAAAAAAATCCGACGTGACAAAAACGTCTTTAAGCGTTTTGTCATCTTCTTCTGCCTATTAGGAGCAGCGCTCTTTCTCGCATCAACAGTACTTAGCTCTCTCTTTTCAAAAAACAAATGTCTTAGGAGAACGCATATACCTCGCATCAAATCCTGAACAGGAGCATGAACAAGAACAACAGGAAGAATATGAAAAGCAGAAAGAGGAATACCTGAAATATAAAGAAAAACAAAAGTTAAAAGAGCAGGAAAATCCCAAGGTCTACTGCAGAGGTCCTGAAGGAAAAAAGTATAAAACGACAAAAGATGAGTGCGAAAAAATAAGTGAAGATCTACACAAAGAACCGGAATTCGAGATCATTGAGCTCCAATACAGAAACGAAACCGCATATCCGGTAACAGAGTCTGAAATAGAAAGCGAACCAGAAGAAATAGAACTCACAGAGAGCACAGCTGAACCGATACCAACACAGAGTTCGCAATCAACGACTCAATCCCAGACAACACAGTCATCTACTTATGAACGCACTGAACCACTCCCACAAACTCCGATTGAGGTACAAACGAAAGAAAGCGGAGAAACAATCGATATCAACTCAGAAGATATAGAAATAGAACTTGAACAGGAAGACGGTCATATCGTCGCCAAAGCGACACAAACAGATGGGACATCAGTAACACTCATGGATGATGCGCTTTTTCATATCGAGGAGCGCCTCGCAATCGACAATATCTCACTCGGCACAACAAGCGCCAATGAATTCCTGATTCAGAAAAATAACACTGCCGCTGTCACCAACTTCCCCCTCTCCTGGGATCTGACGACAAATACATTGATCGTCACAACTCCAGCAGGACGGAAAAGCGTCCCGGTACTTCCCGATGCTGCGATCAAAACTCTTATAGATGCAGATGAGATAGATCAGGCAATTATCCCTGAATCACTGCGCACGGACCGCAATGTCCACCTCGGAACAATACTCGATATCGCAACCCTTACTCATAAAAACGGAGATCCTATCTATCAGATCACGGGGATTCAGGGACAGAAACTTTTCGGACTGTTTCCTGTCGCTATCGAAAAAACAGTCGCAGTGTCCGGTGAAAGTGGTCAGATCGTCGGTACAAACGAAACGGTTATCAATAAAATAATCGACTTACTCTCCGGCTGATTCATGAACGGGATTTCTTAGCACGTAGAGTTGCCTTGGTAATTTGTTTGCAAAAATATTTTCCGGAACACTCATCTGCAAGACGTCAAATCCCATCTCGATAAACATTGCTCGATTGAGAAGAGAATGTGTGTATCCGGTTATCACACATGTACCACCGGGTACAAGAAGCTGCTCCCGAATATCATGTGCGATCTGATATGCATCAACGGACGTGATAACAGATGAATTTAATCCTCCAATCACAGTGACAAGATCCTGTGGACCTATTTCCCTAAATAATCGCTGTCTCTTCTTCACATCTGTAAGATCTAAAGGATCATGCACGGTGAGTTTCAAACCATCCTGTTGCTCCCTTGACCGTGCAAGAGGAGAGTTTGTGTGCAAACGGGCTCTGCTCAACGAAGCTGAATCCCGATCAACTAGGCTCCAATCAAGCGAAGCGGTCGAGCCAAGCACCCGAGCCGAATGCTGCAGCAACCGGACAAATTCCCCATCTCCTCCAAATAAATCAACTGCCCTATGCCGTCCCCGTGCTGCGACTATTTCCGGGAGAACATGATTGGCAACTTCAGGATAGATATCCTGCCTATATACTTGCCCACTCCTCGTACCCTCTTTCCAGCGTGACCAATAACTCGCTTCAATCGTACCTGACTCTTCCCGATCCGGTAGTGCGGAATCAACCTCAACATCAGATCCGCTAAGCGTATGAAACAACTCATGCGTCTTCTTCTCAACCAGATACCACTCTGTCGAAAACTCTTCTGAGAGCGTATAGACTCCGGACGGAAGCTCAAACGAACGCTTTGTATATCCATCAAATCCAGAAGCGTCTAGAATCCTAAATGATCCGTCTGGAGATACATCATCTATACCAACGCGGATTACTGTTCGGGGATTCCTCAAGGGATACCTTGACGAACCTTCAAGTAAAGGTTCTATCTCATTCAGATATCGCTGAATCGCAACGCCACTGTTTGGCTCTCCATGATCTCCGCCTTCTCTCCTGTCAATCGCAATCATCCGCCTATTTTACGACAGGTTTCCTCTTTTTTCAAGCTATAGGTCTTATTCCCTGC
>JBDKFM010000074.1:0-4271 GCA_039798685.1 Candidatus Parcubacteria bacterium
GTGCTATGATCATGGGTAGATCTGCCTATGAGAACAAAGAGAAAAGCGACGCGTCGGAAGCGTTCCACGAAGTTTAAGCTGAAAAAAAATACTATCTATAATATATTTGCAGTGGGTTCATTTCTTCTCTCAGTGCTTCTTTTCCTGTCTTTCACAAAAAGCGGGGACTCGATGATTATCATCAATGATATGCTTTCGGGTTCGTTCGGAGGCTTCTCGATCGTCATTCCTCTTTTCCTGGTGTTCCTGGGACTTTTTTTTCTTAGACTGAAATCATATATTTCCCGTCCGAATGTCTCGATAGGTTTTCTTCTCGCAACAGTTTCCCTGATGAGTCTTTTCAGAACCGGGGTTTTTGGGACGAGAATGTATCAGATACTTTCAGAAATTCTGACAGTTCCTGGTGCCGGTATCGTGTTTATCGCGGGTGCTATTATTGGCACAATTGTATTTTTTGACACATCTGTTGATGAGATACTTAAAGCGGTTGGTGTGATGGGGAAAAATATCCCTCGTCTTCTGCCGATTGGTACTCTCGGAGGGCTTAAGAAGTCGCAGCTTGGGTCGCAGGAAGGTGTGTTTGATAGGAATAAGCCGATGACGATTAAAGGTGGTGCCAAGGATCAGTCGATGCAAAACGGGAAACCACAGGGTATACCGATTGTAAACAAGAAAGATCCAGAACTTCTCTCAGCCAAACTTGTGAGCAATGCGATTGCCGGAGCTGATGGCGTCTGGGAGTATCCGCCTCTTTCACTCCTCAATGAAGCTCCAGGTCAGAAAGCAGACAGAGGTGATATTAATAAGATCGCCTCAATCATTGAGAAAACATTGCAGAGTTTTGGTGTTGAAGCACGTGTGGCAGAGGTTAATCTCGGTCCTGCCGTGACGCAGTATGCGCTTGAGATTGCGCTTGGTACCAAAGTATCAAAGATTACTTCTCTCGCAAATGATCTTGCTCTCGCAACAGAAGCCCCAACCGGTCAGATCCGTATCGAGGCTCCTATACCCGGACGAAATCTCGTTGGTATCGAAATTCCGAATCGTTCACTTGAGGTAGTGACTCTTAGGACGATGCTTGCATCTTCTGTGATGCAGAAGGCAAAATCAAAGTTGAGTGCCTCGCTTGGACTTGATGTTTCAGGGTCAGCGGTGATTGCGGATATCTCAAAAATGCCGCATATGCTTGTCGCAGGAACTACCGGTTCAGGAAAATCAGTGCTGATAAATGCATTTATCACATCTCTTCTTTTCAGGGCATCACCGAGTGAAGTAAAGTTTATTCTTGTCGATCCGAAGCGAGTAGAATTTACAGGTTACAACGGAATCCCACATTTGCTTACACCGGTCATCGTTGAACCTGAAAAAATTCTTTCAGCATTGAAGTGGGGCATGGGGGAGATGGATAGACGGTACAAGCTTTTTGCTGAGCGCGGTGTCCGGAACATTGACGGATACAACGAGTTATCAGGTTTTCAGGCTCTTCCCTATATTGTCATCATCGTAGATGAGCTTGCTGATCTTATGATGTTTGCTCCGGTTGAGGTAGAAGATGCGATTGCAAGACTTGCCCAGATGGCTCGTGCGACAGGAATTCACCTTATTATTGCGACACAGCGTCCGTCAGTTAACGTCATTACAGGGCTAATTAAGGCAAATATTCCGGCGCGTATTGCTTTTAATGTGTCATCAATGATTGACTCCCGTGTGATTCTCGATACGCCTGGTGCAGAGAAGCTTTTGGGAAGAGGGGACATGCTCTATATACCTCCTGATCAGGCAAAGCCGACACGTATTCAGGGAGCATTTGTCTCTGAGAAGGAAGTAAAGAAGTTGGTTGATTTTCTTAAGGCAAAAAATATTCCTCTTGAGTATACTGAGGAGGTTTTGACCCAGCCTCTTCCTTTGAAAAAAGGGAGCGGAGCTGGTGGTTCATCTGCCGGAACTGATGGGAAAGATGCGCAGCTTGAGGAAGTGATCAGGATCGTTTGTCAATTCAATACTGCCTCTGCATCATTTTTACAGAGAAAAATGTCAATCGGTTACTCCCGTGCTGCGCGAATTCTTGATCAGCTCGAGGAGATGGGTATTGTTGGTCCGGCTGAAGGTTCAAAACCGCGTGAGGTGCTCGTCAGAAATGCAGAAGAATTCCTGAGTCAGCAGCAGCAATAGCCGCTTTTCATTCGAAATTTGAGATTTCACGCATGCCACTGTGGATGTATATTACTGCAGCTATATTTCAAGTCGGGATTGAGAAATATTAAAATACACTTATGATTCATATCGGTCAAAGATTACGTGAAGAGCGCCAGAAGAGAAATCTTACGCTTGAAGATGTTGCAAAAGCAACAAAGATTCGCCACTCGTTTCTTTTGGCGATAGAGCGGGGAGAGTATAAGAAGCTTCCATCCAGTGCATATGCGCAGGGTTTTGTACAAAATTATGCGGAGTACCTCGGTATGTCAAAGCGTGAGGTGCTGGCGCTTTTCCGCCGTGAGTTTGATGAGGAGAAGGTATACAAAGTCCTTCCGCAGGGTTTTGCAAAAACATCCGATGTATCACGTTTTTCGTTTAGGATTCACCATACTGCTGTGATCGTGTTATTTCTTCTTTTGTTTCTCTTCGGATTTATTTTATTTCAGTACAGATATGCACTCATCAATCCCCCTCTCCTTGTTGAGTCTCCGAAAGATGGTATTGTCGTCTCGGGAAAAGAAATTGTTGTAAAAGGGAGAACCGATGCGAATGCAACGGTAACCATAAATGGAGAAGCAGTCACAGTATTGAGTGACGGTACATTTGCAAAGAGATTGTCATTATTTCCCGGTGATACGGTTGTTGAAATCGCTGCAAAACACCGGTTAGGTAAAGAAGCGACGACCCTACGGAGAGTTACCGTTCAAGAATAGAGGCATTCTTGACACTTTACGCAAAAGTGAGGTAAGCTACGTATATGATCGATGCTGTCCAGGTCATTCTTCTTCTTGTGATTGTTACCCTTGCAGTTCTGCTCCTTATTCTTGGGGTACAGGTATTTTTTATTCTCCGTGAGATCAGAAAAACCGTGATGAAGGCAAATACTGTACTTGATGATACGGGAGCAATCGCGCGAAGTGTGACAGGGCCGATTAGCTCTGTAGCGACTCTTGTTGAAGGGGTTTCAACGGGTGCTGTTATCTCAAAAGTCGTGAAATTGCTTCTCAATACGTTTATGAAAGCAGAAGAGAAGGAGGCATATGGACGGACAACGCCACGAGAAAGGGAGTAATTTTACCTCAGGATTATTGCTCGGGCTTCTATTGGGGATTGGAATTACACTTCTTGTCGTCACCAAAAAAGGTCGCAGGATGCTTAAGGCGCTTACGGATGAAGGGCTTGAGAATATGAAGGATCTGAGATCACGGCTCAGTGTTGCTGAGTCAATGATTGATGATGATCTTTTTGGAGACGAGATGGAGGATGAGTCATCGGTTCCAATTGCCACAAAACCAGTCGCAGCAGAGCAGCCGGTTGTGTCAAAAACAACGAATGGTGTGAAAAAGCATGCAAAGAAGTTTTTTCGCGGTATCCCCAAAAAAAGCTAGTTAAAGATATTTTTCTTTATTCCGTTCCTGTTCTTCAAGTGTTTTTGAGTAGTGATTTATCCCGTTTGTGTCAGAGAGGTAGTAGAAATATTCTGTGTTTGCCGGGTTTGCAGCCGCCTCTAGACTCTCGACACCTGGATTTGAGATTGGTGTCGGAGGGAGTCCTGCCACCTTATAGGTGTTATAGGGAGAGCTCAGCGCCAGATCAGCATATGTGAGGTGTCTTTTCCACCATGTGTTCTCCGCTTTCTGATAGCCGAGTGCATACTGAATCGTTGCATCAAGATCAAGTTTCATCCCAATATCCAATCTATTGTGGATGACAGATGAGACGAGTGGCCTGTCTTCATCATGACGAGCCTCTCGTTCGATTAGTGACGCAATTGTGGTAAGTTCCTCTTTTGATTTTCCTGCAGTATTTGCGACGGTCTGGTATTTTTGATCAAATGTCGTTCTGAGCTGTGAAATTATCTGCTCAATCGTCGCATCTTTGGCTATTCGGTACGTATCAGGAAAAAGATATCCTTCGTTTTGATTCAGAAGCGTTCTCCAGTTTTCTTCATATGTCGGGATTTTTTCTTTGAGAATATCTGCGATCTCATCTGCGCGTTTTCCTTCAGGGATGGTAACCCAGATGTCCTCACTGCTTTGCGTGAGGGCAGTTGCGATCTGTTGAGCTGACATGGC
>JBDKFM010000075.1:0-4124 GCA_039798685.1 Candidatus Parcubacteria bacterium
GTGCAGCAATCGTTCCACAATATATCGCAGCACTTCCTTCAGATCCGACAACAACAGCTGGTACAAACACCACCAACTGTGCAACAGCATACTCAACAGGATATGATGTCACACGATCTGCAACAAATAGTCGTGTCACTGTCTCAGCACCAGGTGCAGAACTCTCAGAGACCATCACTGTCACACGATAACAGGAGATCTCTTTCTTGACCCCGTCTATGGCGGGGTTTTTTGTGTCTAGAAATTGTTATTTTGACTATGATGGAATGTCTTGTAACGTATACTCTCCGACTCGTGTTCTTTTGATAGAAAATGCAGTGCCTCCAACCCCCAGCGAGTTTCCCATGTTATCTGCGATTCTTCTGACGTATGTCCCGCTTGAACAACTCATCTCGAAGTCATAAAGACTCAGTATCACATCGGGGTTCTTTTCAAGGAGTGTATCCCATGCGGTGAGTATTTCTTTTTGCCTGAATGATCCCAAAAGAGAAGGAAGTGTCGACTTGAGTCTTGAGACGACGTTTTTAAGGTGAACCTGTCTCTTTGTGATTGTTCGAATCGCTGTAATTGAAATTTCTTTTGTAGGAAAGATAATATTGCCTAGTTTGTTCCTTTGTGCCCAGTAGTAGAGGGGTTTGCCGTTCACCGGTTTTGATGAGAAAGGAGGATATTTTTGCGCATGTGTTCCGACTAGACTCTTAAGATACTTCTTAAGTTTCGTGTCCTGTATATCAGTCAGCGGTGAATTGTGGGTAAGCTTCGGAATACCGAGCAGATCATACGAATCAGTTGCGATGCCGAAAAGTACTGAGAATTCATATGTTTTTTTAAGATTCTCGTATGAGTTTCTTTTTTTATTTTCATCACCGAGTAAAACGAGCAGAAGTCCCTCAGCCATGGGGTCAAGTCTCCCTGCCGGGCTCATTTTAATACCAGTCAGGGTAGTATCTGCATTTCTATAATGAGTGATCGTTTGTAGAGGAGTTTCTCCTACAGGCTTATATAAGCAGAGTGTCTTTTGCACGTTTGTATTGTAGCAAAAGGAATACTACTTGACGAAGCATAATTGTTTTTATTACTCTGAGTTGGTATTTATGGTGCTCTTGTCGATCGTTTTTCGTAAAAGGGAGTTTTTTTTCTACTCTCACCCATACCGTTTCATATTATTTCTTTTTTTTATACTCATTGCGTACGCTTCAGGCGTGATCTTACCTCTCCCCGCACAAATAGACGGGATTGTCCTTACTGAGACTAATAAGTCCAGTGCGACTCGTCTTCACGAACGTGACCACGTGTTTCAGATAAAGGATATCGCTATCCGTCATAAAAAAGCATCGGTTCAAGTACTCGCTGCCACAACTGTGCCACAAAAAGAAGAATTCGGAGTAGCAACGCAGATCGGAGAGCATACCTGGACGATGAAAGTTTCATCTGACGATCGCGTCGGAACTGCTCAGGAGATACTGCAGGCACTCAATGCGTATAGAGTCCGACACGGTGTCGGACAGTTGTCATGGGATCCTGGACTCGGTTCGTTTGCGCAGGGAAGAGCGGATGTGTTTCATCGCAACGGATCAACTGACGCTCATGCAGGATTTAGTGATTACATGAATAATCAGGACGGGTTTAAGAAGGCTGGATTTATGGCGCTTGGTGAGAATTCGAGCTATGGCTACCATATCGAAGCAGTTCATCTGATCGAATGGGTGTATGCAGGAGACGCTCCACACAATAATAACCAACTGAGCGCTGACTGGACGCATGTGGGGGTCGGTGTTGCCGGTTTGGCAACAGATCTTGTCTTTGGCGGGAGGAAGATGTAGATGTAAGACTTTCTCTTAGATTGTTTTACATCCTCTACAACTCTTGCTAGGATAACAGTGATGCACTCAAAAGACCTTCTTTTTATTGATACGACGTTGCGGCAGGCAGGCTCCCTCATTCTTTCTGCATTTGGAGAGAAAGTTCAGTCAACACAAAAAAAAGAAAAAAGTCAGATCGTCACGGCGCTTGATCTTGCTTCTGAAACACTAATTATTTCGGCAATCAAAAATTCTTACCCACAAAGCTCAGTACTTGCTGAGGAGTCCGGATTACTGATTAAAGATGACGCAGATTATTGGGTCGTTGACCCTATTGATGGAACATCGAACTTTGCAAATGGGATTCCCTGGTTTGGTGTGATGATAGCTCACGTACGTGAAGGCGATGCTGTTGCGTCAGGAATTTATCTTCCCGTTAGTGACGAGATGTATCTTGCTGAAAAAAATAAGGGTGCATTCAAAAACGGGATGCGATTTGAAGTTTCGAGAGAAGCGAATCTCACAAAGACGTTGGTTGGGTACGGGATGGATGGATCTGAAACGTCATGTTCATATCAGAAGAAGGCCGGGATCTTTAAGGCATTGCTTCCGAATGTGCTCAATTTACGATCAACAAATAGTGCGGTTGATTATGCGTATGCAGCTGAGGGAAAACTCGGGGGACTAATAAATCTTGAGAATCGGATCTGGGATGTTGCACCAATTGTACCGATCGCACGTGAGGCAGGGTGCATTGTGAGTGATGTGTTCGGAAAGCCTCTCAGTTTTCAGAAAGAAAATATGAATGCGAGCCGTAATTTCACGCTGCTACTTGCGTCGCAACCTCTTCATGCAGCACTTCTTACGATCATACGACCAGTTCTCAGCGAATAGTGTTCCACTCTTGGGCTATTCTTACATTCCCCTTAATGACCACTTAAGCGTATTTGGAACAATAAAGCGAAAGGAGGTGGTGAATATGAGTATTCTTGCATGGATAATTCTCGGAGCAATTTCAGGATGGCTCGCGTCGATTGTGATGAAGACCGATGCGGAGCAGGGAGCTCTCATGAACATTATTCTTGGTATCGCAGGAGCAGTCGTCGGAGGGTATCTCTTGAATTTCCTGGGGCAATCCGGTGCGACGGGATTTAACTTTTACAGTCTTTTCGTTGCATTTATCGGAGCAGTCGTCCTTATTGTAATAGGAAAGGCTTTCCGGCGTACGGTGTAGATGAAAGATGCTGACCGGAGCGTAAACAGCCTCGAAATGGGGCTGTTTTCGTTGTAAATTAGCACTTGACAACTCATACTGCCAGCGCTATAGTGTGAATATGGACGGTCAAAGTAATCAGGTTCCGGACTTTCTTAAGCCGGTAAATCCTGAGGAAGCGTTGAAAAAATACACAATAAATCTCACGGAGAATGCCAAATCCGGGAAGATTGATCCTGTAGTTGGTCGGGAGAGTGAGATTAGGCGAGTGATGGAGATTCTCTCTCGCAGGACAAAAAATAATCCTTTACTTATCGGTGATCCGGGTGTCGGGAAAACGGCGATTGTTGAGGGTTTAGCGCATAAGATTATCGAAGGGTCTGTGCCGACGACACTAAAAGACAAGGAGCTTGTCGTGTTGGATTTTGCTCAACTTCTCGCAGGGGCAAAGTTCCGGGGTGAGTTTGAAGAGCGGTTAAAAGGTGTCATAAAGGCTGTTGAAGACTCCGGGGGGAAGTATGTCATGTTTATTGATGAGCTTCACACACTTGTTGGCGGAGGCGCGTCAGAGGGCGCAATGGATGCGGCAAATATACTCAAGCCTTCATTGGCAAGAGGAGCCCTGCGAATGATAGGTGCAACAACTGTCGGGGAGTACCGCAAATATATCGAGAAAGATCCAGCCCTCGCCAGGCGATTTCAGCCGGTTACGGTTGATGAGCCGACGATTGAAGACGCGATCTCTATCCTGCGTGGTATTAAGGAGCGTTATGAGGTGCACCACGGAATACGCATTACTGATCACGCAATTATCGCAGCAGCCAAACTGTCCGCGCAGTATATCCCACATCGTTTCTTGCCGGATAAAGCAATTGACCTGATCGATGAAGCTGCAGCAGCAATAAAAATTGAGACAGAAAGTATGCCGGCAGAGCTTGATAGTCTGAAGAGGCGCAGTATGCAGATTGAGATTGAGCTTGCTGCTCTGAAGAAAGAGAAAACAGATATCGCAAAAACGCGAAAGCAGCAGCAGGAAAAAGAACTTGCGTCGTTAAGGAAAGAGGCAGAGAGTATTGAGAAAAGATGGGGTGAGCAAAAAGATATTATAA
>JBDKFM010000076.1:0-3864 GCA_039798685.1 Candidatus Parcubacteria bacterium
TTAACAATTGGAATCCCTGCATACAATGAAGAGTTTTCAATTTCTCAGATAATGAACTCAATATTTAGTCAGGAGTTGTCTGAAGTCTCGTTAAAAAAAATTCTCGTTATCATTGATGCTTCAACAGATAATACACTTGGGATTGTAAAGAGTCTCCAAAGCACACATCCTGAGATCGAGATAATTGTGCGTAAGAAGCGAGCAGGAAAAGCCAGCGCATTGAATATGATGTACTTAAAAACTCGTACTGATTACCTTCTGACAATTGATGCGGATTTGGTTCTTGGAGATCCCTTTTGTATATCAAAATTAGTTACTCACATGGAAAAGAATAAAAAATTATTACTTACTTCAACGCGGCATGCCCCGTTAATACCCAATACGTTGATGGGAAAATTTGCAGCGTATTCATATTTGATACTTGAAAATACGACGAGAAAAATAAACAACGGAAATAATTTTTATTCAGTGATGGGGATGGAGATGATGCCGAAAAAATTCTATAAATCATTTACCTTGCCTAAAGGGACCTTATCGGATCAGTGTTATGTATATGCGACAGCAATTAGTAAGCAATCTGATGGATTTTTACTCGTGAAGGATGCGTGTACTTACTTTATGCCAGTGCAAACTTTTCATGACTGGATGGTGCTGAGCGTACGGTCAACTAGAGGTGACAAAAACGATGTAGTTTCGAGATTCGGACATGACATATTATCACGGTATTCAATTCCTAAGTTGATGTACGCAAAGTCAGTGTTAAAGTTTTTCCTATTGTCACCTGTCTATACGACCGGAGCGATATTGATGGAAATACTAATAAGACTTTTTCCCTACAAAAAAAATGTTGTGAGTAAAGGTATCTGGGAGATCACTACATCGTCAAAGCAACTATTAAATCTATGAAAATCCCAACACTCACAATTGGTATTCCGGCATTTAATGAGGAGGAAAACATTGCACGACTAATGAAGGCATTGCAAGAGCAAAAGCTTGATGGTATCAGGCTTACTGAAATTATTGTCGCTTCTGACGGAAGTACGGATTCGACCGTTAAGGCTGTAAGAAATCTTGCGTTTAAGAATATTACACTTATGGCGAATACTAGGCGTAGAGGAAGAGCAAGTGTCCAAAATGAGATACTTAAGGCAGCGACATCTGATTATCTTGTCTTAATTGATGCAGATACAGCTGTAATCCAGAAAGATTTTTTGATGAGGCTTATTAGGCCTTTAATTGAAGGGTTTGATTTAAGCGCGGCAAGAATTGAGGAGGTAACGCCTAGTACAATCATTGAGAAAATACTCTTTGCAAGTATGCAATGGAAGAAAGAACTTTTTGAAAGTGTTAAGAGTGGAGACAATGTCTACACATGTCATGGAAGAGCAAGAGGATTTTCAAAAAAACTTTATAAGGTCATAGTATTTCCGCACAGTGTCGGAGAGGATGCGTACTCATACTTTTATTGTAAAAAAAATAAGTTTCTGTATAAGTATGTTCCGTCAGCAAAGGTGTACTACAGATTGCCATCACAATTTGTAGATCATCTCTCCCAAAGTAAGCGGTATTTTGCCTCCCGTGCACTTTTTATAAACGAGTTTGGAGAAAAATTTATGCATGAACAATACTTGCTTCCACCAGTTCTTACCGTGCTTTTATATCTAAAGACAAGTTTTAGGAATATGTGGATTTTATTATATTTTCCACTTGTTGCAATTATAAGAATAATTTCTGCACTACCGCATTCAAATAGTAATACTTGGAGAATTGCTTCGACTTCAAAAAGTATGAAAGGTGTGTTATGAATCAGTCTATAAAATTTTGTTTTTACGGATCTTATGACCGAAATTTTACTTCAAACATGCTTGTAAAAAGAGGTCTTTTGGAGAACGGCATTGAGGTTGTTGAAGTCAACGCCCATGTACCTATTTCCCGTCTTGACCAGAAGAAGGATATGGGTGTCTTCCCGCTTTTCAAGAGAATACTTAAAAAGATAAAACTATTGCCAATAACAGTACGACAGATAAATGATGTCCGTTCTTCAGATATTATCTATGTTGGCTATCCGGGTCATTTCGACGTTGTACCTGCGTTCATTTTAGCAAAGATTTTCGGTAAGAAACTTTTTTTTAATCCGCTAATTATATTTTATACTGGGTTTGTCGAAGAGCAGGGAATTTTAAGTCCCCATTCATTTCTTGCGAGATTATTACTCTTTGCTGAAGGAGTGATATACCGTATGTGCGATGTTGTATTAGCAGATACACAATTCAGAAAGGAGCAACTTGTTTCTCTGTTTAAAATAGATCCTGCACATATAGAAGTACTTCCCATCGGTGCAGATGATGAAGTTTATATATATGCAAAGAAGAAGAAAACGAAATTATTAAATGTTATGTATTATGGACTTTTCAGTCCTGCTCATGGCGTTGAATATATTATCCAGGCAGCGGAGTTCTTGAAAAAAATTCCTGAGATTAGATTTCATCTTGTTGGTAATGGAAATAGATTTGAGGCAATTAAGAAGCTTGTAGAAATAAAGAAACTTTCAAATATACAGCTTTATCCTAATCTCACAGAGGCAAATTCTCTCTCTACTCTACAGCAGGCAGATATATTTTTAGGTTTTTTGTCGGATCATCCGGTAATACATCAGGCAATTCCGAATAAAGTGTACCAAGGACTCGCACTGGGTAAAGCAGTCATCTCTTCAGATGCAATAGTGATGAGACAGGTATTCACACATAATAAGAATATTTTTCTCTGCAAAGGCGCAGACGGAAGATCTCTTGCTCAGGCTATTAAATCACTGCATAACGATAGGATGCGTTTGCAAAAGATCTCAGAAAATGGGTACGAAATGTTTCAGGAGATGTTTACACCTAAGATGGTTGGTTTCACACTAAAAGAAATAGCGGAAAGGGTGTGTAAATGAAAAAACAACGAATCACGGTGAGTGTCGGAACTGCTGCGTACAATGAAGGTGCAAATATTGAGATGATGCTTCGTTCTGTACTAAAACAGACGCAAAAAAATATTGTTATTAAAGAGATACTCATTGCATCAGATGGGAGTACAGACGATACGGTAAGTAAAGTGAAGTCGTTACGGAGTAAGCAGATTAAGGTCATTGCAGGATCTTCAAGAAAAGGTCAGCCGTATAGACTTAATCAAATATTACAAAAGTTTCAAAGCCAGTATTTAGTCATTATGGATGCAGATAGTGTACTTGGAAGACCAGATGCAATTGAGAAACTCATCGGTTGTTTTGTAAAAGATAGTCGAATTGGTCTTGTCGCCGGAAACACTATTCCTATACATGGTGAGACTTTTCTTGAAAAATCTGCAAATAACTATATCTATGCCAGACAGAAGTTGCAAAAAAATTACAATTTTGGCAAAAAGGCTCTCGTTGCACATGCTTATCTTGCATTCTCAAAGAGGCTTGCAGGTGAGATGAGTCTTCCGAAAGGCATCATGAATAGTGATGCGTATAGTTATTTTGAAGCAAAGAGAAGAGGGTACAAGGTAGGGTATTCTCATGCATCAGTCGTGTATTACCGCTCCCCTTCGACAGTTCGCGAGTACGTGAGACAAAAGACAAGACAGATTGCAGGAGGAAGACAGCTGGATGAATATTTTGGCAATAAAACCGTAAAGGAAGGATTTTCTCCGCCACTTTGGGTCATGCGTGAGTTACTCAAGGAACAATTGAGACTGAGCCCCATTGGATATCTGTTGGTCAAGGTATTATTTACATTCAGTTCGCTGAGAGGAAAGCGGTTTAAGAGGAAAATGGATACGCGCTGGGAGATTGCGGGTTCGACAAAGGGAATTATTATTATATAACTATAAGATAAAATA
>JBDKFM010000077.1:0-3311 GCA_039798685.1 Candidatus Parcubacteria bacterium
GTTAATTATTTTCTTTTTTATTCTTTATTATAATATACAAGGTGCTCCATTTTTTTCTTCTCCAAACAGACAAAAAGATCAGGTAAAAATGATTGCAGATTTTGTGCTCTCAAAAACTGAGAATAAACCATATAATTTTGCTCTTATCACAAACGGTAACTCAGATCACGGATACAGATATTTTTTTGAGTTAGCGAAACGTCCTCCTGTGACAATAGATAACACGCTTAGCGATCCTGATCGTGTCACAGTAACCGATCAACTTTTAATTGTCTGTGAGGATGTGTTGTGTCAGCCATTGGGAAACTCATTGTTTGAAGTAGCGGGATTCGGACGGGCAGAGATTGAAGATGTCTGGGATGTGTCAGTAGTGAAGGTATATAAATTAACTCACTATAACCCGAAAACATCCCCGGAAAAATAAGCGGTAGTGAGCACAAAATTTATTGACTTACTTCTGGTATTCATTTACACTCATGCAACCTTTTCAGATAACAAGCAGGAGAGAGCACTATGTTAGTTGTAAAAAATCTTTACGCATCAGTTGAAAATACAGAAATACTCCATGGGTTCAATATCACTATAAAACCAGGTGAGATACATGCAGTAATGGGGCCAAATGGATCCGGTAAGACATCTCTTGCCATGAGTTTGATGGGTCACCCTGGTTATGTTATAGACCCACTTCAGAAACCGGTATTTGAGTTAGGAGGAGTTGATATGTCGCATCTTCCATCGGAGGAGAGAGCAAAAGCGGGTTTGTTTGTATCATTTCAAAATCCTGTTGAGGTTACAGGAGTTTCATTTCTCGCTTTTTTGAGAACTGCAGCAAAAGCGTTACGTCCTGATGAAAAGATTCCTCTTTCATTATTTAAAGAAGAAGTAAAACGAGCGCTTTACGCGGTTTCACTTGATGAATCGTTTATGCATCGGTTTCTTAACGAGGGGTTCTCGGGCGGAGAGAGGAAGAGGGCGGAGATCGTTCAGCTTATTCTCCTCAGGCCAAGGATTGCAATTCTTGATGAGATAGATTCGGGTCTTGATGTAGATAGCTTGAAGCTTGTTGCGGCAGCAATTGCGAAAAATGTTCAGAGAAATCAGACAGGCATCCTCTTAATTACTCACTATCAGCGTATTATGCACTTTTTAAAACCGACACATGTCCATATTTTAATAGATGGGAAAATTAAGAAATCCGGTGGCATGGAACTTGTGAGAAAAGTTGAGAAGGATGGATATGCAGCAATTTGATCTTCCAGAGTATGAGTTTGGTTTTTTTGATACAGGAAAACCATTCTATTCTACGCCAAAAGGTCTTACAGAGAAAACTATCCTCGATATTTCTGCAATGAAAAAAGAACCTCTCTGGATGAGGGAAAGGCGTCTACTCGCGTATAAGTTGTTTCTCGCGAAGTCGATGCCAGAGTGGGGTGGAGATCTTTCCAGGATTAAATTTGAAGATATTTATTACTACGTCAAGCCGACAGATAAACAGGGAAGGACGTGGGATGATGTTCCGGCTGAGATAAAGAATACGTTTGATAAGATTGGGATTCCTGAGGCAGAAAAGAAATTTCTTGCAGGAGTAGGAGCTCAGTATGATTCTGAAGTTGTGTATCATAGCATCTCAAAAATGCTTGAGAAAAAAGGAGTGATCTTCACCGATACGGATACCGCACTACAGAAATATCCTGAGATGTTTCAGCAATATTTCGGTACTGTGATTCCGGCAGGTGATAATAAGTTTGCTGCTTTGAATTCAGCAGTATGGTCAGGTGGATCGTTTATTTATATCCCAAAAGGAGTGAGAGTAGATCTCCCTCTTCAGGCCTACTTCCGTATAAATGCAAGAAACATGGGTCAGTTTGAGCGGACACTGATTATTGCTGATGAAGGATCGTACGTACATTATGTAGAGGGATGTACTGCGCCTATTTTTACTACTGACTCGCTTCACTCTGCAGTGGTTGAGATTATAGTAAAGAAAAATGCGCGGGTAAGATATACAACTATTCAGAACTGGAGTAAGAACGTTTATAATCTCGTCACAAAGCGAATGTTTGTTGAAGAAGATGGAATCGGAGAATGGGTAGATGCAAACCTAGGAAGCCAGATAACGATGAAATATCCATCTATTTATCTTAAGGGAAAACGGGCGCGTGGTGAAATCTTATCACTTGCGTTTGCAGGGAACGGACAGCATCAGGATGCTGGAGGCAAAGCTATTCATATGGCTCCGGAAACAAGTTCATCAATTATCTCAAAATCGATCAGTAAAAACGGGGGCAGGACATCCTACCGGGGATTATTGAAAGTACACAAAGGTGCAATCGGGAGTAAATCAAATGTAAGATGTGACGCGTTGATCCTTGATGAAGAAAGTAGATCCGACACGTATCCGACGATGCTTATAGATGAGGAAGAGGTAACCGTCGGACATGAAGCGTCAGTTTCGAAAATAGGAGAGGAGCAGCTATTCTATTTTCAGTCTCGCGGAATTCCGCAAGCTCAGGCAGAGACTATGATTGTAAATGGATTTGTAGAGCCAATTGTAAAGGAGTTGCCAATGGAGTATGCCGTTGAGCTAAATAGACTCGTACAACTTGAGATGACCGGGTCAGTAGGATAAGTATTGAGAAAATCAGGATGAAGAATGTTACGGTAATAATTGAGAAAAATGAAGAGAGAATTCTTCCGTTTTTTTTTGCAGATGGGGAGAATTGTGAGTTATCGGTTGAGGTGCGACTTGTTGGAGAAGGTGCCAGGGTCGATATAGTAGGGATATTTGTGGGGAGTAATGATAACAGGATGCTATTTAATACTTCTGTTGTGCACCTTGCCCCACGGACAGTGAGTAAGACAACACTTCGCGGTGTCCTTCGGGATACATCGTCTTTCAGTAATGATGGTATCATCAGCATACAAAAAGGTGCAAAGGGTGCTGATGGTTTTTTTAGTTCAAAGCTTCTTCTTTTTGATAATGCAAAAGGCAAAAGTATTCCTTCGTTGGAGATTGAAGAGAATGATTTAAAAGCAGGACATGCTTCAACGATTGGAAGGCCTGATCCATATCAGCTTTTTTATCTCAAAAGTCGGGGGTTGAGCGATGAAGAAGCGAGAAGGCTTATTGTCACCGGGTTTTTTATCCCCAGCATTGAGTTATTTCCGGTTGAGGAAAGAAAAAGTGTAAAAAAACGTCTTTCCTTATAATTTTATGTATTTGTTTAAAAAAGATTTTCCGATTTTTAAAAATAAATTTGACGGCAATAAGTTGGTTTATCTCGATTCAGCTGCCACAAGTCAGAAGCCAC
>JBDKFM010000078.1:0-3075 GCA_039798685.1 Candidatus Parcubacteria bacterium
TTGGCCAGCATATTTCGCAAACTTGGTTTCATTCCTCGTCATCGGGTACTACTGGCTCACTCACCACGCCATCTTCAATCTCATCAGAAGATTCAATCAAACCCTTTTCTGGCTCAATGTCATTTTTCTCGTCTTCATCTCTTTTTTGCCTTTCCCTGTAGATCTTTTCGGAGATTTCAGCAATTCCCGATCCGTGGTCATCTTTTACTCTGCCGCACTTGCACTTGCAGGTTATCTGCTTACAATTCTCTGGCTTTATGTCTCCCACGATAATAGGCTTATCGAAAAACACATGAGCAAAAGAAGAATTCAGTTTTACACAATGAAGCATCTCGTGGCACCATTAGTCTTTACGCTGTCAATTCCCGTCGCTTTTCTTGACCTCACACTTGCGAAGCTCTCATGGCTGTTTGTTTTCATCGGAATACTCATAGTTCATAAGTATTTTCACTATCACCAATTGGATGAATTGGAAAAAACAGGCTTATAATTTCTACTCACAACAAGGATCTTTAAATCCGCAGTTATGACACACTGCATTCCTCATTCCGGGCATATCTCCGATAGGCATTGAACACGAAGGACACGATTGAGTTCTTACATGAGAAGGGGATTCCATACGTCTCTTATGAAGGCCAAACTTGGCGGATCTCTTTTCCGGCATCATCAACTTCGACAATTACAATTGCATTGACCGGGCAGGATTTTGCAGCATTCATAATATTTACCTCCTCATCAGCAATATCGGTATAGGCAACGAAATCAGCTGACGTTGTTCCGTCTTTTTTCTTTACAACAGCCTTTCCTTCTCCGTCTAAATCAAACGTATTTGGAGCAACTGCGACACACGATGCTGCACCTATACATGTTCCTCGATCAACTTTTACTTTTAGTGGCATAATCTGTATGAAACAATTATTTCAGACAATCCTGCAAAACCGACCAACCTAGCAGGGCACATTTTTTTCGTGTTTCTGAAATTTCTATTCCAAGTAACGAAAGCATATCGCTCTGCGTAAACTTTGTCAATATTTTTTTCTCTTTACCCTTCGCATACTCCGTCATCATTGATGTCGCTGCGACGCTTATTGCACAACCGTGACCATAAAAACAGATACTCGAAATCCTCTTTCCTGAAAATGAAAGAAAAAGCTCAATCTCATCACCGCAAAATGGATTTAATTGCTTCGAGGAGATATCAAATAACTCTGGCTTGCCAAAATTTTGTGGATCTTTATAGTGTTCAATTATTTCTTGTTTATAGAGATACGTATCCATAACTAACTTATAACTGTGATGCCTTCTGTTTCCTCGACAAAAAAATCAACACCGTCGGAGAATAATATAAAATACCCAGTGTTATCAATTCTTACATGTTCAGGCTTTCCAAAACCGAGATGTACCAAAAATGCAGACATGATACCTCCATGACTCACAACAAGCACCGTCTTTCTCTCATGCATGACTGCAATCTCACGAAGAAATGTGATAAATCGAGCAGTGATCTCCTCATCTGTTTCTCCGTTGGGAATCAGGCGATATCGAAATTTTTCCTCATTTGAGAGACGCTCGTACTCTTCAAACGCCATCTTTAACTCACGCTTCACATCATCAACCCTCATCCCTTCATACTTATCGTAATTATGCTCTCTGAGTAACGCAGTCGTTGCTACAGCAAGCTTCTTCTCAAGTGCAACGATCTCTGCAGTTCTTTTTGCCCTGAGAAGATCAGATGAGTACACAGCATCAAAATGAACAAGCGATAACTTCTCTGCAAGAATTTTAGCCTGAAGAAGTCCTTTCTCAGTCAGCGGAGAGTCTTTTTGCCCCTGAAGCCGATGCTCGACATTCCACTCCGTCTCTCCATGCCTAGCAATATAAAGTGTGCAGTAATGTTCACTTTTGTGATTATTTTTCATATCGTTATAATTGTATATACTATACTAGTGAAATAGATCAGAAACAGATTGTAATCCTTCAATAACAGCCTCTATATCCTCCTCATCATTATAAATACCGAAGCTGATACGCACACTTGCAGGGATTCCAAGTTTCTTGTGGAGAGGCATAGCACAATGATGTCCGGCTCGAACACATATATTTTTTGAACCAAGAACTTGTGCAATATCGTGAGGATGAATACCTCGCAAGTTAAATGAAATCACACCACTGCGAAGACTCGGATCCAATGGTCCATAAATCGTGATCCCATCTACTTTTTTCAAACGTTCAATCGCGTAACTGATCAGACGTATTTCATGTTCACGAATTTTATCCATTCCGATATCGCTCAAGTAATCGATAGCTGCTCCTAGTCCAACTATCCCTTCAAGCGGCAAAGTACCAGACTCGAACAGATAAGGAGGCTTTTGAAACACTGCGGACCCAAGGCTCACATCGACAATCATCTGACTTCCATACAAAAGTGGCTCTACTTTATTGAGTAAATTTTGTTTTCCCCATAAAATACCTACTCCTGCTGGTGATAACATTTTATGTCCAGAAAATGTGATGTAGTCTGCCTGTAAAGATTTCACGTCCACTGGCATATGGGGAACTGACTGAGCTGCATCAACAATAACTGCTGCTTTTGTGTCTATTTTTTGATTTTTTTCAAAAAGACTTTTCGGCGTCGTAATCGCACCAAGCACATTTGAGACATGCGCAAATGAAATTACACTATACATATTCATAGTGTTAAACGCTTCATTCCCATCTGAATCAATAATTCTTCCATCAAGAACACCATCCCCACCTACAGTCAGAAACTCTACCGGTGAATTTCTAAGTTCGGCATAATGTTGCCAAGGAATCAAATTTGAGTGGTGTTCCATCTCAGTAAGAAGCACTCCTTTTTTTTGCGAAAACTGGCTTCCATATGACGATGCAAGCAAATTTAACGCTTCTGTCGTACCATGTGTAAATACGATCTCTGATACATCAGATGCATTTATAAACTTTGCAACTTTCCCCCTCACCTCTTCGATCTTTGCTGTCGCTTTTTCAGCTAATGGGTAAATACCTCTATGAATATTTGCATTGTTTCGTTCAAAAAACTCTCTTACCGCATCAATC